>JBDRPH010000066.1:0-4005 GCA_043827245.1 Minisyncoccota bacterium
ATAAGTTGATCTCTAGCCTGGAACATTGCTTCTATTTATATAAAAATCTATATACCGAGCAAAGTGTTTTCGATTTTCCAGGCTTTTAAGCTTTCTTTGAAGGATTAAAAAGCTCATTGATCGTCATACCTATGAAGCTCAACAGGGCTAATTGGCGACGGGCTCGGTGAGGCTCTTGCAGTAAACGATAAAGCCATTCCAAGCCCATGACTCTCACCCATAAGGGAGCACGCTTTAAACGGCCAAAGAGAACGTCAAAACTGCCGCCCACCACCATTACGAGCTTGGTGCCTGATTTCTCTAATAAATTTAAGTGCTCTATCACCCATTTTTCTTGCATGGGCGCGCCGAAGGCGACAAACACTAGTTTGGGTTTCAACGAACGCAAAGTTTGAGCAACGGCGTCTTCTTCGGCGCGGGTCGGCGCGCCCACTTCTTTGTAACCCTCTAGCCAATGTAATTGCAGTTTTTTAGGCAATTGGCTATTGGCTGGCAATCGGATAGCCTGCCCCCTAGCCTGGTAATAATCTCTTCCACCCAAGAGCAAAACTGACCAAGTTTCTTTAGCCGCCCACTCGAGTAAGTCAGTAGCCAAATCTATTCCAGAAATTCTTTCAGTAACAGCTTTTGACCGACCAAAAAGCTGATGGAGTTTGGATGCCCATACTAAACCTATTCCGTCTGGTATTAACACATCAGCTTGGTCTAAATAAGTACTAAATTGACTATCTTTTTGAGCCAAAACTAGCTGTTCTGGGTTGGGAGTGAAGATAATTAGGGGGTTTTTAGACCTTATAACTTTATCATGCAGGGTTTTTAGCAGTCCAGTCTTTGACTTGCTAAAAATAGCCTTTTTAAACAAAAGGATTGTTTCATCACTCTTTTTCATAGTTTTAATGTCCAAAAAGCTTTTCTTGAAACTGAAGATACACCGAAGCCTTTGGTTTTCTTTATTATATTCTAACAGTTAGTTAGTACTTTGAGGACTCTTTTTTGCATAAAAAATCATACAAACATCATACTTTGGGTCTTTTATGGGTTTTTTATGAAAAAAATTCACTATACCCAAAACCACTTCCATTAATACTAGTCACAAATAATTTGATCTATTAAATAAAACTACTCCTTTTTGTCGATTTTGAACATATTTTTTCCAGAGTAAGTTTCCATAAATTACTCAAAATTGAGTTTTTGCTAATTAACTCTTTTACTGCTCGTTGTGCCCACCCGAAAATACCCTTTAAAAAGGCCGTAAAATCATTAAAAAGATTCGTACAAATCACGCTCGAATCCTAACGGGTAACTAGCATATAATAGAAACATGACCATCTCTGAACTGCGTACCAAACATCCACAGTTTACTTACCGAAACTTCAGTTGGAGTCACGCCAATGAATTGCTATCTATCGAGTTTAAATTTTTACTAGAACCTGATATTTCTTTCACTTCTCGGCTAACTATTGATACCGTGCCATCGGTAGTAATTGAAAAGATTGGCCAAAAACAACTAGACAACCTCGTTTTTCACTTAGGGTTGATTGAGCTTTTTAGTTACTGGAAAGTAGCGGCACCGCAAAAAATTGTGATTGAGGCCGGAGAACTAAATGGCGATCAATTAGCCTGGTGGAAAACACTGCTTTTGCGTGGAATGGGTGAATTTTTCTATACTAATCAAATTGATTTCACTGCAGAAAATTTTGTAGAATTGATTTGCTCCCCTGCCAAACCAAATAGCCAGCCGGTCGGTCAACCAACCAACCAGTCGGTCAACCAACCAACTAATCAATCAAGTTCCCAACCAACTGAGCTAATTTCTAAAAATGAGCAAGCGACTGCTACTCCTCATCTAGTACCGGTGGGCGGCGGCAAGGACTCAGCCGTAGTCATCGAGCTTTTGGAAGCAAATAACTTACCATATGACATTCTACTTTCTTACCCTCAGTCCCCTGCCGCCGCCCAAATCGCCCAACTTAGTCGTGCCACCAACATCATCAAAATTAACCGTCTCTTGGACCCCAAATTACTCGAGTTAAATCAAGCTAATTATCTTAATGGCCACACTCCTTTCAGCGCTCGCTTAGCTTTTGAATCTCAGCTGGTAGCTAGCCTTTTGGGACATCAACAAATCTTGTTGGGCAATGAGTTTTCTGCCAACGAAGGCAACGTGCCTTTCCATGGCACTACTGTTAATCACCAATACTCCAAAACCTTTGAGTTTGAACAAGCATTTCGTCAATATGCGCAAAACTATTTGACTGCCAATAAAAATTCGACCCCAGTCTATTTATCACTCTTGCGGCCCATCTTTGAACTGCAAATCGCTGGTATTTTTTCCCAATACCCCAGGTATCAGTCTATTTTCCGTAGTTGCAATCGCGGCCAACAAAAAAATATTTGGTGCGAAAAGTGCGCCAAGTGCTTGTTTGTTTTTGCAATTTTGTATCCCTTCCTCGACGAAGACCAATTAATTGGACCTATTTTTAGCACCAACTTATTTGAAGACGAAACGCTCAACCCGCTGGCACTAGCACTACTGGGTAAAGATGAGCACAAACCCTTTGAATGTGTCGGAACTTATCAAGAAACACTAGCCGCTTTTGCCCTGAGCCAACAAAAATTCCAGCGACTTCACCCCGTCCAACCTCTGCCTGCCGTGCTCAAATTTGTTGAGGAAAATATTCTCGCTCACGAAACCAATCTAGATCAAATAATTCAAGAAACTCTTTGTTTTTGGAATGATCAACATCATTTGGATGAGCAATTGGTCAAGATTGTCAAATCAGCTCAAACAAATTTGTGCCAAAAATCTGCTGAATAAATTAGAATGGTTATTCTAAACGCCAACTAACTAACAAGTTAATAATAATTAACTCATGAATTACACCAACGCCCTCAAACATTTAACTAAACAAAAAATTCTCATTCTCGGATTGGGAGCTGAGGGTTGGTCTACTTACCAATTTTTGCGTCAACATTTACCAGATCTCAAATTAACCATTGCTGACCAAAGACCGATTGCCAAATTAATCGACGAGCAGCAAGCCATTCTTCAACAAGACCAACACGCTACTTTGGCACTTGGAGCAAGTTACCTCGATAAAATTGATAAATTTGACTTAATCTTCAAAGCTCCGGGCATTCCCAAAAGTCTGCTCGACGCATCGGGTAAACCCGCCATCAAAAAAGCCATCACCAAAGGCGCTCAGCTGGCTTCCAACACTCAACTATTTTTTGAACTTTGTCCAGGAAAAATCATTGGTATTACTGGCACCAAAGGCAAAAGCACTACCGCCGCAGTCATTCACCACGTTTTGGAAACTTCTGGTCTAAAAACCCTGCTTTTGGGCAACATTGGTACCCCAGCACTCACTCAACTTGCACAAATCGAAGCTGACACTCTAGTAGTTTATGAATTATCTAGCCACCAACTGGAAACCCTCACCATCAGTCCTTACGTAGCCGTGATACAAGATATTACCAGTGAGCATCTCGATTACTACGCCACTACCGAAGAATATCAGACTGCCAAAACGGCCATCACCCGCTGGCAACATCCTCGAGATATTGTCATTTATAATCCACAGTTTGAAATTGCGGCCAAAATCGCCTCTTTAAGTCCCGGTAAGCATCTGCGTCACAGTCTTACAGAGGGACCTGATAGCGTGGCTTTTGTGCGCCAAGACAGCCTGATGTTGCGACATCCCGGTGGCCAAGTGACTAATATTTTACCAATCGACCAGTTACCACTTCCCGGACAACATAATTTATACAACGTCCTGCCAGCCATCATTGTTGGCCAGTTATTCAATGTAGATACCGAAACAATCTCCCTAGCTCTAAAAAGCTTCAAGGCTTTGCCCCATCGCCTAGAGCTCGTAGCAGAAAAACAAGGCACTCGTTATTACGACGATTCGTTGGCTACCAATCCTTTGGCTACCATTCGTGCCCTAGAAAGCTTCGATCAGTCAGTAGTTTTGATTGCGGGCGGCCATGAACGCGATCAAG
>JBDRPH010000067.1:0-7494 GCA_043827245.1 Minisyncoccota bacterium
TGGCAAGAGGAATAGCAGGTTCTCCAGCCGCTGCATTCTTCATCATATCCCCACCCAACTGTGCCCAAATGCCGCCCTCGACACCCATGGCCTTTTTCATTTGAGTAATTAGTTCTGGAATAATAAGCAGAATGCCGATACCGACCAGGGTGATGATTACTCCACCATTACCTTGACCGATTAAATAAGGAGGAAGAAATCCACCGGCGCTAAAGTCATTTGTGGAGAACATGTCATAGATAATGAAAGCCATCAATACTGTTGGGAAAGTTAATAAATTGCCCGCAATATTTTTGATCCAGCTACCAAAATTACTTTTACCAGGAATAGCTCCGAACATGAGCATCATTGGGGCAGTAGCAATCGCCAAGACTAATGTTACGTAGGTTTTTAATAATTCAAAGAAAATTTTGAAGGAAGCAATTAAGATAGCTACCGAGACAATCAGTCCTACGGTGATGCCACCGATCCAGCCCAAGAAATCAGCAGTAGCGCCACTAAGAGGAGTTACAATGGTGTCTACTAAGCCTTGTACGGCTCCATTAACAGAAGAGAAGGCCGCTGTAACGCCTCCGCCTCCGAAAACAACTTTTAAAGTGGCTTGGAAAATTGTTTTACTAATCCACTCCACTCCGCCAGTGGGTTGGAAAATACCAATCATTAGATACATCAGCAAATACATGATGTCGATTAAAAATCCAGCAATCGCATAAGAGAAAGTCACAAAAATGAGAGCTACAATCACACCCGGTATGGCTTGTTGAGCAGTGACGACTGCTTGACCACTAATTTTTTGACGGAACATGATCATAAAACCGACGATTAGAAAAATGACCACAAAGAAGAGATACGCCACATTGCGGAAAATTTTCCAGACATTCAAGATGGGATCTAAGGCTGAAAAACCCAGGCCTTGGGCTTGAGCCTCTGGAATGATGTGAGCTGATTCCATGACATCTGCCAAATAAGTTTGTGCGGAGGCTGGAGGAGAGTAGAGAGCGGCGATGGCGTTAGTAACCTCTGGAATAACACCACTGCCGTAACGCTCGTACACGATGCGTTTTTCTTCTTCAGACATGCTGGTGGTAATGCTATCTGGAGGGCCAGCTATAAAGAGAAAGGCTGATGTTTGCAGGCTTCCTAGGTTGCTGTCAACAAAGCTTTCGCTAGAGGGTAAACCTTCGCTCTCAGATTTGACTACAGCATTGATGGTTTTGGCTACGCTTTTTTCGATATTACTATTTCTTGTAAAAACAGAGATATCACCTGATGCTTTTTGGGCAAATGCAGGACTAGCCATCCCTAAAAACAAGGACAACAGGAAAACAGAAAGGCCAAGCATCCTAGTGAAACGCGTCATGATTCTATATTGTAGCATTAAAGATCTGGATGCAAAACACCTCGTCTGGAGTAAATTGGGAGGGAAAAACTACTTCAAAACTATTCAAAGATAGTCTATACTCACCACTGATGATCGCACTAGAACAAATTTCTTCACTCAAAGAATATCTCCAAACAGCGCAATCAGTGCTGATAATTCTCGGCCCCGATCCCACCAATGATCAACTGGCAGTAGCTAGTGCTACATATTTAGGATTGAAAGCTCTAAAAAGCGAAGTGGGAATTTTTGCTCCTAAAAAAATTGAGGGGCCATTTGCAAGTTTGAAAGAAATTAATACAGAGCTTGGCAAACAAAATCTAATCGTAGAATTTGATTATCATGAAGACGCGATTGATAAAGTTAGTTATCACATTGGTGAAGAAAATAATAAGTTTTATTTGACTATCAAACCTAAAAAAGGCAAGAAACCTCTGGATAAAGCTAGTGTTGATTTCCACTATGCCGGTGCAGATGCGGATCTAATTTTCTTGGTAGGCGTTCACGATTTGGAAGATCTCAATCAACTCTACTTTGGTTACGAATCTCTTTATGAAAATGCCTTTGTAGTAACACTCAACTCTTTTCAACCAGAGATTGGTACTGTTCAAATTGATTTGTCAGGCACTAGTAGTTTGAGCGAGTCACTGGTCGGCTTATTGGATGGTTTGGAAATTCCTATTAATGAGGAGATGGCTACCGATTTATTACGGGGAATTGAGACAAATACTCAAGGTCTCCAATCTTTTTCAGCTAGTGCCGAGACTTTTGAGATCGTGGCCAAACTATTACGATCTGGAGGGCGTCGCACTAAGAAAATAATCAACCCGATCGTTCATCAATCTCAAAAAAGCCACCAAAAGCCAAAACAGCAAAAGCGTCAAGATATTGTGATTAAAAAACAAAATAAACCCCAAAAACAAAGCAAACTCCAAAAGCAAAATAAGCCGAAACAAAACAGACTGCCTAAATCTCCTAAATCAAAACGCTAAATACCATCACAGCTAAAGGGGAAAGTGTCCATAGTGCAGACGCAATAGTTTGCTCCGCCACAGCCAGAAGTTTCTTCGTAATCTCCGCAAGCAGGTTGAGTTAAGTAATCCATAGTGACGCCATAGTTTCTGCCAGCCATCATGTAATAAAGTTGTTCTGTAGAAGGTTCTACACCATTAACAGCTTTGTATTCGTCTATTAGCCAACTTCTTTCTGATTTTCTTTTGCGCAAAACATATTCCATGGAGGTGCGGATATCGCAAGCAATATCTGGATTTTCGCGTGATTCTTGGATCCAAGGATCAGTGGTGTCATTTTTCATCTTTTCAGCCTGGGGACAGCCCGCCACGTCAATGCATTGGGGAATTAAAACGCCCACGATTTGTGATGCTCCACAGTCATTAATAATAATATCGCTACAGCTCATTTCTTTATCACCAGCCAGAATTCTTCTCAAAAAAGGACTGCCTTCGATCTGCATTAATCCCCACAACAGCTGGGCATCATCCGCATCATTATTGGCAATACTGCAAGTCATTTTTTTCAATTCATCCATAGTGGGTAGATCAACGGTCAGACCAAGAAAATCGTTGCAGGAATTGGGGGCACTGGAATCTTGGCCTCCGGGCTTGCCTTGATAGCCCAAACATCTTCCCAAAAATAAATCTTCAGTACGTTCACAACTAGAAATATATTCATGAGCCTTAGTGTTTACATCGCGCAACTTAAGCTGAATTTGTTTAATCAGCCAGCCCACTTTTCCTCCCAGAATACGCAGTGGGTCTCTGGGTTTTTCTATCAGCGTAGCACCAAACGATTTAGTGTCTTCTTTCTCGCATTGTGCCTTGGCTATCGGATCGACGATGTTCTCACACTTGGTAGGATCGCCGGCAAAGAAAGTAAATTTATCACTACCGCTATCCAGATCAGCCAAGATAGATCCAAAAGTAAGATATTCCGGAATCATGCCACACTCTCCATTAAAATCAGGAATACAGTTATTTTGCACCAATTTTTCCCACTCGGACAGCTCGCCCTGCTGAGTAGCTATATCACTAAAGAAAATGCTTTTAAGCGAGTTTTCTAAATACTGCAGATCAGTGCCATAGGGAGTAATTAAATAAGCTGAAACTGGAGTAGTTTCATCACCCAGATCACTTTTTACATTTTCATCTCGCACCTGCAGTGTCCAGCTGAATCCCGCCGAATTAGAGATGGGCATGAGTGGAGTGGCATAAGGATCTTGAAAATTTTTCTGGTCACTAGTTTCAGTCGGCGAACCCAGGTCGCCGGCATTTTCATAAGGACCTTTAAAGCCGCCACAGCTCGCTCCGCTGCCATTAACTAAATCAATTAAAGCTTGAAGTACCGCCTGACTACTGTCATTGCCAGTGCACTGAGGAAGACCCTCGCAATCGATCAGCGGCTTGTTTGTTTTATTAGCGTTGATGGCTTGTACAAATTTTCCTCGCTCTTTTTCAGCATCCTCTTGTAAGCTTTCAATTTGATCGAACTCTCTAGACAAATCCGCAGTTAAAAGAGATGAGTCGCGCAAACCAGGTAAGCTAAAAATAGAGTTGGTGGCAACAAAAGGTACTTTGAAGCCAATTACGATGGGAGCTTGTAGTTCTTCATTGACGGGAGTGTGGCTAGTTAAATTGGGGAGAGGAGATTGATTTTGCAAAAATTGAAAAATATCGTCTCCAGTACTGATTTTCTGTTGAGGGGCAATGATTAAAAAAGCCAAACGATAAAGCACATCCAAATTGAGGGGCATTAAAGAAACAGCCTTAGCAATGGGCTCTACATCTTTAGCGAAATCTTTTTCCGTAATGCCAAAATCCAACAAGTCATCTGTCCAGCCACCAGTAATATCACCGCAATTTAAGTTACGCTCACCATTGCTTTTTTTAAATAGTCCAGCCATTGCAAAAAAGAGTGATTCGGTTGTATAACCTGTTCCTTCAATATCACGTTTCAATGAACACTCAGATTCATCTGATAACTTGTCGCAAATAGATCCTTCATCAAACAAACTTTTTAAATTGTTGTATTTGACAGCACATTGGCCAGCTTGGTTTAGTAGCAAATTGGTCACCCCAGAAGAATTAGTTTCTGGAGGAGCATCTTTGAGATAATCAGCACCAAAGAAGCCCTCATAAGAAGAGATTTTAGTAGTATCTGTCAAATCTTCATCACCCCGGAAAAGCGGGATTCGCCCTCCGCCAAAATCTGCATTGTATGAAGCACTATTGCTGAGAGTAACGGGGGAGTTGTAAAGTTCAAAATATTCCTTAATTGCGCCATAAACTTGAGGGGTAATTTTCCAATTCGGTTTGGCACACTGCACCTCGTAACCCTGATCGTAGGCCATATTAAAAGAAATAATGTCACGCAGAGCTCCGGTGTTGCCGGTAGATTCATTGGGACGGAGCACTAGGGGCAAATAATTGTAGTCCTCTGGATCACGACGCATGTAATTGGTATTAACGGCGTCATCACTAGAGGCGGCCCAGACAGAACTTGGCATGACAGCCCAAGTGAAAATCAATAAAAACAATACAACTCGTAAGCTGGTAAATACATATTTCACAACGCTATTATAACGGTTTCTTTCGGAGGAGTTATCAGGCGATTTTTGCAAAGGAACTTAATTAAGAATTCTGATATTGAAGATTTGTTCCAAGAGTTGTGCAATCCAGTAAGAAGAAAAAAGGATGATAAAACCAATGACAGCAGATGTAACTTTTTTCTTTCCTTCTTCCATTGATTTCTGTCCAGCGGCACCAGTTAGCATTTGAAACCCACCCGCTACAATCATTACAAACATGATCATCCCAGCCAGCGGGAAAGCAAAAGTTAGTACCCGACTAATAATTCCACCTAGAGTAGAAAGCTCTTGAGCTTTGTCAGAGCCTCCAACCAATAGAGGATCAAACTGATCTAGAGTTTCATCGGTGACGCGAAAAGTATCGGGATCAACTACTACTCTAGCATTTACTGCTGGGTCGTCCTGACTTTTTTTAGCTATTTTTTCAGCATTAGCTGGATTGGGAAAAACCAAAACTATTACCAATAAACCACCAAGTAAAACAGTTTTGAATAATTTATTAAATTTGAGTTGATTATTATTTTTCATTAGCCTCCGAATCCCGGAATTTGTAAAAATTGTACTCCAATAAAGCGTAGCATAGTGATGGAGAAGATGATGAAGAGTAGACCAATTACTGCGGAAGTGATTTGCTCCTTAGCTTCTTCAGCTTGTTTGGGATCTCCAGAGGAAACTGAAAGGCGAAATGCTCCAGCTAGGATAAGCAATAGTGTTACTCCGCCTCCTATACTTAGTCCCAGTTGCACCATGGTTTTGATAATGTTTTGTGGGTCAGTGGGAATACAACCAATAGCAGTCCAAACACCTGGTTTATCTATACATTCTAGACATTTGTCTTGATCATCTTCAGTGACTTGATTGCATAACTCAAAGAGTGGTTGATCTCCAGCTCCCGCGCTGTAAATGTTTGTTACTACGGGCGAGCAAATATTACCGCAAAGATCACTTACCTCAAAGGAAGCTGTGGGGCAAGCCGTTCTGGTATATGCTTGCAAAAAGATATTGAAAACGTCAACTGAAACAGTGTGGGTACCAGCGGATTCAGCTGGAAAATCAATTTTGCCAGCGCCATTGTAGGCAGTGGTGGTTTGATCGTGCGCAACATCTCCGCCCGGTGCTCCAATTTTAAATTTAACCAGTTTATGATCTACAAGTTCTCCATCCAATCGCATATTTTTTGCTTCAATATAAGTGGTGATTCCTCCCCCAGACAGACAGCCAGGGGCACCACATTGTTCACCATTTCTTTCTTGCCAGACATAGAGCTCACAATCTATATCTGTAGCATGAACGCTGTTGTTGATTTCATAGCTACCAGCAGTACAAATATAATCAAGAAAACTGGGTGGTAAAGGAGAAGGACTGTTCCAAATGTTTACGTGGATTGTTCTTTTATCAGCCAAAGTAGGAGTGCTATTGGCGCTCTGATCGGTAATTTTCCAAGTTACAATAGAGCCATCTACTTTTAAGATTCCATTGCTATTTGAATAAGTTTTCTTTTCTCCCAAATTAAAAACAGGCGACTTAACCGTTAAAAGTGAGCCCCCCTCCGCCCGATTGGCGGTCAGAAAATAATCTTTTTCATCATAATTACTCATGTCAAAATTTACGGTGTGAGATGCTCCGTCTACATAATCAGGTAATTTGACATTAAAGCCACTCGACAAGCTTGGTCCTAAAGAGCAACTAGTGGCGGCAGAAACTTCTTGGGGCGTTTGCACCAAGAATACAATTAAAAACAAAAGGGATACAACGAATTTTCTCACCCTGTTATTGTACATAGCGCTTCGAGATAAAAAAAGAGAGAGTTGGTTGGACTGAAGATAAGCAACTGACGCTGTCAGCAAGCCCGCTGATCGTTATAATGGAAATATGAAACGCGGGGCATTTTTTCTATTGGGCTTAATGGTATTACTGGGAGCGCTGTTCTTTGGCTCTGGAAACTTGGTGGTAAAAGCTGATGAGATTGATGATTTGCAGAATCAAATTAATGAACTGGAAAGCCTTAAAAAACTTTCTGAGGATGCCACTGAGCCGTTAGAGGATGAATTGGAGAACTTGGGCCAGCGAATTCAAAATGCTAGGGCTGGAATTGCGAAAGCCAAGCAACAGATTCTAGATCGAGAAGAAGATGTGGCGGTGCAATATACTTTGCTTTCTGGTCGAGTAGCCCAACAATATAAGCGTTCCAGGACTTTCTCCTTATTAATGTTACTTTTTCAAAGTACTTCTGCCAGTGAGCTAACTAAAAATTTGGCTTACGGCTCATCTGTGCAAGCCCAAGACAATCGCATGATTCGTAGTTTTACTGATGAAATTGTTAAATTAGAAAGTGATCAAAAAACTTTATCTGCTTTGGAAAAACAATTGGCTACTCAGGCAGATTTTTTTGCTGGAGAAATTGATAAAGCTAAAGATTATCAAGAAACTTTATCTAGCAAAATTGCTTCTTTGACAGCCCAACAGCAGCAACTAATTGCCCAAAAACTTGGTAGTTTGAATTTACCTTCTA
>JBDRPH010000068.1:0-13207 GCA_043827245.1 Minisyncoccota bacterium
CCCAAAACCAAAGTTTTGAGTCCAACGCACTGGAAAATGACCATCGCTCAACGCTCTGGCCATCTCAGCAATCCGACCGGCATGAGTGTAATCATGAATACGAAAAAATTTGGGACTAAAAAGCGACCAAGAACTAGCCAAAAAAATTAAGATCAAAAAATAAAGTGGCAACCAGGCTTTTAATTTTTTCACAAAGACATTGTAGCCTATCTGAGGCCCAATACCCAAGATGCTTTTATTTTGTTACAATTCCTATCAGCTCAAAGTTTGTCTTATGAAAAAATCTCCTTCCGATCCAGAAAGTTCACCAGAGAGTTCTTCCCTTCCTATTCAAATTCAAAAAAATGGTGTTCATCCGTGGTTTATATTTTTTAAAACAACTTTTTTTGCGATCTCCTTCGCTTTGATAATGCTTTTTGTTACTTTTCTTGGGGTAGTGATTTGGGGTAATGATCAATTTAATAAATTTTTAAAATCAGCCAAATTAGATCGAGCCAGTTTCACTCAAGAAATTAAGACTGGCTGGCAAACTGAACCACTCAACGAAAACGGCCATAAAAATATTCTTTTACTAGGAACTGATTCTAATGAAGACAGAGCTGGTTTTCCAACTTTAACCGATACTATTATGCTGTTTTCTATCAATCTAGAAAATGGAGAAATTAATACCTTGCCGCTACCAAGAGATTTGTGGAATGACGCTTACCAAACTAAAATTAATGCCCTCTATGTTTATGGTCAGGAGCGTTATCCTGCTACCCCAGAGCAATTCACCGCTGAGGTTGTCCAAGAAATGACCAGTGTGCCGATTCATCATACCGTCATCTTGTCTCTCAATCAGTTGCAAGAATTGATTGACTTAATGGACGGAGTAGAAATAGATATTAAACAAGGCTTCACTGACGCGCTTTATCCCAGATCTGGTGTAGATGTCACTGTGGAAAGAGATCCTCAAATTCTTTATGAAACAATTATTTTTGAGTCGGGAGAGCAACACCTTTCAGGAGAGAGAGCTTTGCAATACATTCGTAGTCGACACAGCGAAGATGAGCAGGGTCATGACTTATCTCGTGGTACGAGACAGCAACAAGTTATTGCTGCACTAATTTCCAAATTGACTAACTACAAATTATTACTTGGCCAACCAGAATTAACGGCTCAGCTCTATCTCTTCTATCAAGATAATTTTGCTCAAGCACTATCTTTGTCTGAATTGGTTGCGACTGTTAAAACTCTCTTACCTCAAAGAGAGAATTTAAAATTTACTAGTCACCAATTAGCCGATATTGATGATGATCCGATCAATGGAGTTTTGGATAATCCCACTCGCTTAGCAAAATATCAATATCAGTGGGTTTATATCATTACCAATGAACAAAAATTTCAAACACTAGTTCAAGAAAAACTGATTTTAGGTCATAATTAGCCAGCTTATGTTTACCAAACTTCCTCAACCAATCGAACCTCGCTTTATTATTAGATTATTGGTAGCTATCATTGTGATTCTGTCTTTTCTAGCTGGTTACTATCATTCTGCCTTCAATGTCGAACGAGAAAAATTTAAGCAATCAGAAATTCAATTAAAAGATATGCAAAGCAAAGAAGTTAAAGAGGAACAATTATGAGTCAAACAATTTTGGTTACTGGTGGTGCTGGATTTATCGGCTCCAACTTCATTCATTATTGGTTAAAAAATCATCCAGAAGATCAAATTATCAACTTGGATATTCTCACTTATGCTGGCAACCTAGATAACTTGAAGACTGTCGCTGACTTGCCCAATTATACTTTCGTTCAAGGAGACATCCGCGACAAAGAATTGGTTAATAAAATTATGGATGATGTGGAGGTGGTAGTTCATTTTGCGGCCGAATCACACGTCGATCGGTCTATTAAAAATCCAGAAATCTTTTTGGAAACCAATGTCATTGGTACTCAGGTGTTGCTGGAGGCCGCCCTCAAACATGATCTGAAGCGCTTTCATCATATTTCTACTGACGAGGTATTTGGTGCGCTAGCCTTGGATACTACCGAAAAATTTACTCTAGATACTCCCTACAACCCTCACAGTCCCTACTCTGCCAGTAAGGCGGCGGCTGATCATTTGGTGCGCGCCTACGGCACCACCTATGGTCTACCTTACACCATCACTAACTGCACCAACAATTATGGACCATTTCAATTTCCAGAAAAATTTATTGCCCTAACTATTACTAATTTGATTGAGGGCAAAAAAATTCCGGTTTACGGTGATGGTTTATATGTCAGAGATTGGCTACACACCGAAGATCATTGTCGCGCTATCGATCGAGTGCTCGCTGATGGCAAATTGGGCAAGACTTATCTGATTGGAGGCATGACTAGAGACGTTTCTAATTTGGAAATATCAAAAATGATCTTAGAACTTATGGATGAACCTGAAAGTAAAATTGAGCATATCAAAGATAGACCCGGACACGATCGACGCTATGCTATTGATTGGAGCAAAACTCAAGAGGAGTTAGGTTGGAAACCAAGTATCACTTTGGCAGACGGTTTGGCTCAAACCGTAAAATGGTATCAAGACAACCAAGATTGGTGGAAAAAATTAAAACAAATTAATAATCAGTATTTCACTGAACATTACAAAGATTAAACCCAAGGAATTTTTATGAAGGTGCTATTAACCAATGATGATGGATATCAAGCATTGGGCTTGAGGATTTTGGCTTCAATTTTAAAAGAAAAATTCGATAAAATCATCATTGCCGCTCCAAAAACTCAACAGAGTTCTACTGGGGGCAGTTTCCCAGGAAAAGGTCACTGGGGAAAAGACCAAATCGATGACACAGAAGTTCTATGGGTTGATGGTCCGCCCTCCGATGCTGTGGAACTGGCTGGAGAATTATATGGAAGCGATTTTGATTTGATTTTTTCTGGCATGAATATGGGCACCAATGTGGGCTCAGTGCCTGCTTCTGGCACTCTCGGAGCCGCCAATCATGCTCTAGAAAAAGCCATTGCCGCCAAAGCCTTGGTTTTTAGCTGGCGCGTGCCAGAAAAGCTGTGGGATAAGACTGCACCAGACGCGATTTTGGCTGATTATCAAGACTACCCCACTCCCACAGTGCGCAGAATCATTGAACTGACTTTGGAAAATAATTTCTGGGGAGCTGAATTATTAAACTTCAATATTCCAGAAAAAAAACCTGAGTTTTTGAGGATTTGTAAACCAGCCAAGCAAGCTTATAAAAAATACTACGCTTACACTATGGAAGTTGATCATGAGACTAGAACTTATCAAAAAATTGGCGCTGATCCCCGACCATTAGCTGGCGATCTAAATTTTGATGCCAACGCTCTTTCTCAAGGTTATGCTACGGTAGTGCCTTGGCTTTCCAATCGCTATGTCAATCAGGATTTACTCAATCTAATTGGTACAGAAATTAAACTTTAGAAAGATTTTTATGAAAAATCTCCTATTAACCACTGGCTTAAATGGCTTGGTCGGCTCACGTTTTGCCCTAGATTTTGCCGAGGTTTATGACTTTGACAATCTAGATCTACGCGATAAAAATCAACCAACCGATATTACTCAATATGAACAAGTTCTCCAGCGTTTCCAAAATTCCACAGCAACTCATGTCGTTCATTTGGCCGCTTACACTGATGTAACTGGTGCCTGGCAACAAACCGATGATGAGAGTGGTTTAGCTTACCAAGTAAATGTCGTGGGAACCGAAAACATCATTAAGGCGGCAGAACAAACCAACAAACACCTCATTTATATCTCTACTGCCTATGTTTTTGATGGTGAAAAAACAGAACTTTACACTGAAGAAGACTCTCCTAAACCAATTGAGTGGTATGGCAAAACTAAGTGGTTAGCAGAAGAGGTGGTTAAAAAATCAACTACTCCTTGGACGATTTTGCGCATCGATCAGCCTTTCCGCTCCGATCAATTTGAGAAAGTAGACACTGTTCATCGAATTATTAAGGGCATCCAAGAAGGCACGCTTTACCCGCAATTTACTAACCACTTTTTTGGCCCCACCTATGTTAATGATTTTGCTAAAGTGCTCGACTTTGTAATTCGCACTAGTCCCACTGGCCTTTTCCATGCCTCTAGTGGCGAGAGTTGGTCTGATTTTGAGTTTGCCAAACTAATCAATGAAGCTCTCAAGCTTGGTGGTGAGATCAAAGAAGGTGATCTAGATGCCTATTTGGCCAAATCTAAGCGCCCTTACCAGCGCAATACCGCGATGAGTACCGAGAAACTTGATGGTGTTTTGGATTTCAAACAGAAAACCATTCGCGAGGCTCTTGGAGAAGTTAAGATTTAATCTTTTTGTTTTTCCCGCCACTCTTCAATTTTCTTGTGATCCCCAGTCAATAGCTCTTCCGGCACACTCCAATCCTGATATTTTTCTGGTCGGGTATATTGCGGATAACCAAGCTGGCCGAGAACGCTGTGAGATTCGTCCAGATTACTGGCTTCATTACCAAGTACCCCCGGAATCAAACGCGCCACAGCATCAATCATTACAGCTGCCGCTGGCTCACCACCAGTGAGCACATAATCGCCAATCCGAATTTCTTCATCAATTAAGTACTGCGCCACTCGCTCATCAACTCCCTCATAATGACCACAAATTAGCCCCAGTCGATCAAGTGTCTGCCAATCTTGAGCCGTTTGCTGAGTAAAAACTCCACCCTTAGCCGAAGTTAGAATAATTTTTTCATTTGGTGTACCTTTTTTAAATTTAAACTTTTGCAGTGCCCGATCAATTGGCTCGATCTTCATCACCATACCAGGACCGCCGCCATAGGGTCGCTCATCAGCTGTGTGATGTTTATCCGTAGAAAAATCGCGAATATTAATCACTTCCACGGTCAATTGCTTATTTTTTAGCGCTCGACCAAGGATCGAAGAATCCAGCACCGAATCAAAAAAAGCTGGAAAAAGAGTAAAAACATAGATTTGCATCCTGCAATTATATAATGCCAAGAGCTTTTTGGGGTGATATACTGGCTAAATAGTCTAGAGGAACATTCATGAATATTACAATTATTGGTACTGGGTTTGTGGGCGTAGTGACAGCCGCAGTTTATGCTTCTTTTGGCCACGACGTCATCGGCTTGGATATTGATGAACAAAAAATTGCTAGCCTGAAAAAAAGCCGGGTGCCTTTTTATGAACCAGGCTTGGAAGAACTTTTAAAAGAACAACAAGCCAATGGAAACTTAACTTTCACTACTAATTATGAAACTGCGATTAAAGAAGCTGAAGTAATCTTGGTCGCGGTAGGCACTCCTTCCGCTCCAGATGGTCAAGCTGATTTGCGTTTTGTCTTTGCTAGTGTGGAATCACTCGCTCCTCACTTGCAAAAACAAGCCATTGTGGTGATCAAATCTACCGTGCCCCCAGGCACTTTAGACAGAGTTGAGGAACTAATTCGTCAACACACCAAAGTTGAGTTTTATACTGCCGCTGTGCCAGAGTTTTTGAAAGAAGGTTCGGCAGTAGAAGATACTCTTCATCCAGATCGTATCGTGATTGGTGCTACCAATGAGCAAGTTTTTAAGAAACTGGAAGAACTGCATCGACCACTGCAAACCAAAATTATTAAGGTTAAACCAGAGTCTGCTCAAATGGCTAAATATGCCGCCAATGCCTACCTGGCTACTCGCATCACTTTTATTAATCAAATCGCCGATCTGTGCGAAAAAAATGGCGCTAATGTGGAAGAAGTGGTCGCAGCAATTAGTCTAGATAAACGGATTGGTGCTCATTATTGGTATCCAGGCTTTGGCTATGGTGGTTCGTGTTTCCCCAAAGATGTAAAAGAGCTGGCGGCTTATTCAAGAGCCATTGGTGAGAGTGATAATTTATTCAATAAAGTTAATGATCTCAATCAAGACCGAGTTCCCAAACTCTTGGAAAATTTTGAAAAAATAATTGGTGGCTGGAAAGACAAGCAAGTTGCCATTTTAGGTTTATCTTTCAAACCCAATACCGATGACATGCGCGAATCACCCGCTACTTTAGTTATTCCTATTCTGCTCAGTAAGGGTACTAAAATAACTAGCTTCGATCCGATGTCCGACTGGCAAAAGTTTTTACGATTAGAAAAAATGGAAAAAAATCACCAACAAGTTGAAACCATTGAGCAAGCCGTTAAAAATGCCGATGTCATCATCTCTTTAGTAGAATGGCCAGAAATTATTGGTTTTGATTTTGCAAAAACTAAACTAGCTAAACAACAATGGTTTATTGATGCTCGCAACCAATTCTCTCCAGCAGTCATCAAGAAAATGGATTATCATTATCTTGGCTTGGGACGCCCATCATGACCAATAATATTCTCATCACTGGTGGCACTGGCTTTGCGGGCTCTCATTTAGTAGAGGCTCTGTTGGCTGGAAATCAAACTCCCGAGACCATCCACGTCACTACTTTTTCAGCTAAACCAAGTTTTGTGAGCGGTTTATTGCCCGCCACTAACATTCACACCATCGATCTTACTCAGGCAGAAGCGGTTGCTCAATTGCTAATCAAGCTTCAGCCAATCCAAATTTATCACTTGGCTAGTTTTTCCTCACCCAGCCTGAGTTTGGAAAATACTACCAAAGCCATCGAAACCAATGTCGAAATTCAAATGAATATGCTTGAGGCTATGCGTGCACATACTCCCACCGCCCGTCTATTATCAATCGGCAGTGCCTCTGAATATGCTGGCTCAATCGAGCCTTTGACCGAAACTAGTGTCTTGGGACCTCATGATCCATATGGCGTTTCCAAAGTCGCTCAAGATATGCTCGCCTATTCTTACGCTGTACGCTTTGAGCTGGATATCGTCCGAGTAAGACCTTTCAATCACATTGGCGAGCGACAAGAAAAAGGTTTTGTGGTTAGTGACTTTGCCCATCAAATTGTGCAAATCGAGCGCAAACTTCAAGAGGGAATCCTGGTGGGAAATCTAGAAGTTACTCGAGATTTTTCTGACGTAAAAGACATTGTTCAAGCCTACATATTATTAATGGCCGAAGGCCAATCGAGAGAAGTCTACAACATCGGCAGTGGCCAAGATGTTACTATTCAGGAACTCTTGGAAAAATTGAAAGCCCTCTCCACCGTTGATTTTTCAATTAAAGTAGAAGAGAGAAAACAACGACCAGGAGATATTCAGCGCAGTGTAGCTGATATTGCTAAAATTAATAAACTCGGTTGGCAACCAACCATTCCTCTTGAAAATACTCTGGAGAGAATATTAAATTGGTGGAGACAACAATAAGAAAGGACATTATGAAAAAAGCATTTATTACCGGTATTACCGGTCAGGACGGATCATATCTGGCAGAGTTTTTATTAGAAAAAGGTTATCAAGTCTATGGACTGACTCGAAGAACTAGTACTCAGAACTTTGATCGCATCAAAAAAATTGTGCATAATCCTAATTTGAAATTGATATCAGGTGATTTGATTGACCAAAATTCGCTCACTTTTGCTTTCAAAGATACTCAGCCAGATGAAATTTACAATCTAGCTGCTCAATCATTTGTACAAGCTTCTTGGGAACAACCCGTACTCACTGGTGAATTTACCGGCTTGGGAGTAACTAGAGTTTTAGAAGCCATGCGTCTCGCTTGTCCAGGAGCTAAATTCTATCAAGCCAGCTCTAGCGAAATGTTTGGCAAGGTCATGGAAACTCCACAAAACGAAAAAACACCATTTTATCCTCGCTCCCCCTACGGAGTAGCTAAAGTTTATGGTCATTGGATTACGATTAATTATCGAGAGTCTTACGATATTTTTGCTGTGTCTGGTATCTTGTTCAATCACGAATCTCCTCGTCGAGGTTTGGAGTTTGTCACCAGAAAAATTGCCAATGGCGTGGCACGCATAAAATTGGGCAAGCAACAGTTTGTTGAGTTGGGCAATCTAGAATCCAAACGTGACTGGGGCTATGCCAAAGATTATGTTGAGGCCATGTGGTTGATGCTCCAACAAGAAAAAGCCGAAGATTTCGTGGTCGCTACTGGCGAAACTCACTCTGTTAAAGAATTCTTGCAACTCGCTAGTAAGTCAGCAGGCATTGATGATTGGGAATCAATTTACAAACACAATCCCTCTTTTGACCGACCGGCAGAAGTAGATATGTTAATTGGCGACGCCAGCAAGGCCGAAAAGAAGTTGGGCTGGAAACCGTCAGTAGATTTTGAGGGATTGGTTGATCTAATGGTCAAAGCTGAACTAGAGGAAGAAAGTAAAATAAAGGCATAAAAATTGTGCTATGAAGAAACAATCTGCCATCATTATTATCCCCACTTATAACGAGCGGGAAAATATCGAAGCCACTCTGGAGCAAGTCTTTGCTGTTTTGGACACAGTTAAAAATTGGCAGTGCGGAGTATTGGTAGTTGATGATACTTCCCCAGACAAAACTTACGAATTGGTAGAAAAACTGCAAAAGAAATACAGCCGGTTGCATTTATTCCTCAATAAACGAAAAGCTGGCTTGGGTGGCGCTTATCTTAAAGGCATGGCTTATGCCTTCAATGACCTAAAAGCTGATCTTGTTTTCCAGTTTGATGCTGACCTATCTCACGATCCCACAAAAATTCCTCAATTTTTGAAAAAAATAGAGGCAGGTTATGATCTCGTCTTGGGTTCTCGTTACATTCCTGATGGTAGTATTCCTGATAATTGGGGTTTGCATCGCAAATTCTTGAGTGTGGTGGGTAATTTATTCATCACTGTCGTGCTAACCAACTTTAGTATCCATGATTGGACTACTGGCTATCGAGCCGTTACTAAAAAAGTTTATCAAGCCGTTCATCCAGAGCTAACAACGGAACGCTTTTCAGGATATACTTTTCAGATAGGCTTTTTACACAAAGCCATTGGCAAAGGATTTAGGGTCGCTGAAGTACCATTTCACTTCAAGGATCGTAATTTTGGTAAAAGTAAAATAGGGCCAGAGTATATTAAAAATACCCTGGTTTACATTATGAAAGCTCGTCTGCAAGAAATCATGAAAAGTAGAATTTTTAAATTTGTAATAGTTGGTGGCGTTGGTGCCACTATTCAGATAAGCACTCTTCAACTCTGGCGGCTGATGATGCCTTTTCAGTTTGCTTTCTTCCTAGCTATTGAGTGTGCGGTCTTGAGCAATTTTATTTTGAGTAATCTCTGGACTTTTGCGGATCGCAAGCTGAAACCCGCTCAATATCCAGCCAAGTTTTTACAATTCAACCTAGCTTCGGCCGGCTCAATTGGTATTCAACAATTAATTGCTTTCTTGGGTGAAATGTATATCGGCTTATTCGCCTTGTTTACTCTACCAATCATCAACTTCTCTGTCGATACCGGCACCATGTATGCCATAGTGGGAATCTTAATCGGCATGTTTTGGAACTTCTTTGCCTATAGCAAAATTATTTGGAAGAAAAAAAACAAGGCTCGTTAATGAAATTATCTGCCTCCTGGAAAAAAATCATTCTCGGATTGTTGCTGATAAGTGCTATTTTTTTGCGTTTCCGCAATCTAGCTGGCACTTTACAATTTCAAGGAGATCAGGGTCGTGATGCCATAGTGGTGGCCGATATTTTTCGCCAACATGATCTTGTCTTTATCGGTCCTGTAACTAGTGTGGGTAATATGTACCTGGGACCACTCTATTATTATTTCATGCTCCCGTTTTTGTGGCTCTCTTATCCCAGTCCTATGGGTCCTGTTTACGCCGTAGCTATTCTGGGAGTAGTTGCCACTTACTTGATTTACAAATTGGGTAAAGACTTAATTGGTAAAGCGGGTGCTCTGCTGGCTACTTTCTTTTTCACCTTCAGCGCCACCATCAATCAAACCTTTCGCTTCAGCTGGAATCCCAATCCAGCACCATTCGTATCGATCATCATGATTTGGGCTACCTATCAAGCCTGGAAGAAAAATCCTCGCTACTGGATATTCGTGGCCATTGCTTTCAGCGTTTTGATTCAACTTCATTACATGACCCTACTCACTGTGCCAGCGGCGGGAGTAATTTGGCTAGCTGATTTTTGGCAACGGCACCGCAGGGCACCCAAAAAACCACGTCTTTACTGGCAAGAATTGAAAAAAATAATTCTACCAACTCTGATAGGCACACTAATTTTTCTATTGTCTCTAACTCCTCTAGTGCTTTTTGACCTCAAACACGGAGCCACCAACCTTCAAGCTTTTCAAAATTTATTGACTAGTGAGGAAAACTTCACCACCACCAATGTCATTCAGTCGCCATTGATTAAAATTACTGAAACTATCAAAGAAACTGAGGGTAGGGGCATGCATATTTTATTCGAATACATGATTGGAAAAAATAGACTTTTAAATCAGTCATTATTATATTTAGCTTCGATTGGCTTACTAGCTATTTTGTGGAAAAAACATCAGCTCGGCAAAAAAGCTAAAAAAGAATGGGTGTTAATTGCTTACTTGGGCTTCGGTATCTTGGGTACTGCTTTATATCAACACACTATTTTTGATCATTACATTGCCTATCTTTTCCCGATCACTGTTCTAATCTATGGTCTTATTTTAACTAGCATAAAACCGCGTTTGCTGGCAATTTTAATTACTCTGATTTTCGGAGGAATCTTTCTGCAATATAATCTGCCACAGCTATCGTTCCGAGATACTGGCTGGACGGCAGCTGATATTGAGCACACTAGCCAAGAAATCTTGAAACACATTCAACCTGGAGAAAAATATAATTTAGTTTTACTATCGGAAAGTCGTGATATTAATGGCCAAAATTATCGCTATTTTTTAACTACTGGACACACTAGACCCGTAACAGAAAGTGAACGTGGTACAGCAGAAACATTGTTTGTCATCAATGAAGAGAAAAAAATCAGCAAGGTAACCGACTCTCCTATTTACGAAATAGTTGTGTTTCCTAATAAAGAACCGGCCGAAGTGTTTAATATTGATAATGGACCAGAAATCACTGTTCTACGCACAACTACCCAAGCAGCTCCAGAAACGCTAGAATGATAAATATGGCAAATAACACTCCTTTTTTATCAGTGGTGGTGCCCTCCTTTAATGAGCAAAAAAATATTAATCGAGGCGTACTCCAAGAAATGGTAGATTATTTAAAAGATCAAACCTATTCTTGGGAAATAATTCTCACTGACGACGGCAGCACTGATGGCACGGTTGAAAAATTAACTGAGTTTGCCAAAAAATATGACAATGTGAGGGTTCTAAAAAATCCCCACGTAGGCAAAGGGCCAACCGTAACTACCGGCATGCTGACAGCTACCGGTCAGTGGCGTCTGTTTACTGATTTTGATCAATCGACTCCCCTATCAGAAATAGAAAAATTATTCAGCTTTACCGATAAATATCAAGTGATTTTTGGTTCTAGAGAGATTGCCGGCGCCAAACGAGATAAAGAACCTTTTTATCGTCATCTCATGGGCAGAGGCTTTAACTTATTGGTACGCATCTTAGCGGTGCCAGGAGTCAGCGATACTCAGTGTGGATTTAAGTTATTTTCGGCTCTAGCGGCAGAAACATTGTTTAATAAATTGTATGTTTATGGTCATCAAACAGAGCGACCCGATGCCTTTACCGGTGCTTTTGATGTTGAACTTTTATTTTTAGCTAGAAAACTCAAGTTTCCCAGCAAAGAAGTGCCCATCCTTTGGCGTCATCACGCATCCGATCGGGTTAGTCCTGTCAAAGATTCTCTGCGCATGTTGCGTGATATTTTATTAATTCGTTTGGCCAAAATAACTGGCAAATACCGATAAAAATGTTTAAAAAAAATAAGTTGAAAATTAGCAATCCGCTAAATTTGCTTTTTGGAATTTTGTTTGTTTTCAATTTACTTTATGCCTTTTGGTCCTATTCACTGACCGATCCCAATTTAATCTTAACTAGCTGGTCACCCTACTGGCAATTTCAGCAAAGAATGTGGCAGTTCTTTTTTAATCAGCGAACTTGGCTAACTTATGGCTATGCTAGCTTAATGGCTGGTTTATTTGCTGTTTATTTCTGGGGAATTAGTTTGACTGCTAAACAAACCAATAAAATAATCAGTAAAGAAATTTTTCTCAAATATGCCCTTGCTCTCTCACCTTTATTGTTAAGTTACAACGCTCTCTCTCATGACGTATTTAATTATATTTTCAATGCCAAAATGGTCTTGGTTTATCATGCCAATCCTCACGTTCAAGTTGCTCTGGATTTTGTGCGTGACGATTGGACTAGATTTATGCACAACACTCATACTCCGGCGCCATACGGCTATGGCTGGACTGCTCTTTCGCTACTACCCTCTTTACTGGGAGCCGGCAAGTTTCTTTTCACTTGGTTAATCTTTCGAGCTTGGGCAGTTGTCAGTCTGCTATTGCTATATCGAGTTGTAAGAAAGCTTGCCATTAAGATCACTGAGAAATCATTGAGTCTGAATTCTTTCTGGTTATTATTTGCCAACCCACTGCTATTTATTGAAGTAATCGCCAATCAACACAATGACCTGTGGATGATGGTTCCCGCTTTAGCCTCCCTTTTGCTAGTAATTGACAAGCCGGCATGTTTATTCAGTCAGGGTAAATTACTGAAAAGACCAGCTAGAACACTGCTCTTGAAATTATTGTCATCGATTGGTCTGCTGGCTTTTTCCGTTTCAATCAAACTAGCCACCTTAGTTTTAGTTCCCATTTGGCTGTTGACCGTAAGTCGCTGGTTTGTTCCTTTGATTAAACGAAGAGTTTCTAGACCAAACCTAATGTGGTTGAGCTCAATGGCTCTTTTTGCTCCCCTGCTAACCTCTCGTTCACAACAATTTTTGCCTTGGTATTTAATTTGGGCGCTAGTCTGGTTACCCTTAATCAAAAAAGAGTGGTGGAAACGCTGGCTCATAGTGTTTTCTCTAACCGCTATGGCCCGTTATTTACCGTGGCTGTGGGCTGGCGGATTTGATAGTCAAGTATTGTGGCAACAAAAAATATTTTTATGGGGAGGTGGCCTTGGCCTGTGGTTGATTAGTTCGGTTTTTTCACTATTAAAAGACAAACTGCGCTACAATAAAAACTCATGAGAAAAATCTTTCGACCAACTGTTTTATTTTTACTAAGTTGTTCGCTTATTTACTTGGCTACTCATTTACCTGCACTAACTAAATTGCCAGTTTTTGCTGATGAAGCAATCTATATTCGCTGGGCTCAATTAATTTTG
>JBDRPH010000069.1:0-8936 GCA_043827245.1 Minisyncoccota bacterium
TTCTAACTCCACAATGCTATCTTGACCAGACAAAACTCCAGATAAAATCGCTGTAATCACTCCTTTTTCAGGCTCTGGACTATACATTTCTATTTCATCAATGGGCGTACGATTCAAATTAATCTGCAAAAAGTCGGCGTCGGAAAGAGAAAAAGCTTCTTCTAACTGGCCACCCAATGATTTGAGAAAAATTATTTCTCCAGCACTAGTAGCTATATCTGCGGGCAGCAGATCAACCCTGTCCAAAAAAGACTTAACTCTTCTAACTGCTTCAAATTCTTCTGGCAGTCTACTGGCGTTCGTCACTAATTCTGGTTTTGTCAAATAATTGGTCTTTAGTGAAAAATTTTTGGTTTGCAAATCAATCTCCAAACTAGAATCTAGAGTGCCTGTTTTTGTCCAGCGATAGCGACGAGATGTCAATAACTCTGGCTCAAAGATAAAACCAAAACCCGCCGCGATTTGTTTGACTTCCTGATCAGCCAATAAATTGGGAGTATTTTTGGGACTTAAAAATACTTTGGCTCGATCTTCTTTGAGTTCTGGCAAGCGATTGCCCAAACCTGTTTCCAGTTTAAAACTCTTCGGTTTTTCACTGTCTGTTTGCTCGGGAAAGTTCAATTTGGGTAACACACCAAAACCAACAGTCGGTGGAGGTGGTGGGGGTGGATTAATGGCTCTCCAGAATTCTACGGCGGCGGTCAACAGCATTCTTCCAACAATCATCACCACCAAAGCAATAATGCCGTATTTAACAGCCTTTCGACCAAAGCGAGTAGCTGCGGTCAGCGAGCCAGCATTGGTGGAGCTTGATGATCTGGTAGCCATATTAGTATTTTAGCTGGTTTATGTCGAGCTGGGGAGTACCAAGATCCCAATTTAAAACCCCAGAACTTTAAAAAGACTCCCAACTCAAGTTGCCAGCTAACCAATTTAAAATTGCTTGAGTATCAGCATAACGGTCATCACTACCCATGACGACTAGTAGTAATAAATGACCTTGATAATCCACTAAACTAACTAGAACCTCGTGAGCCAGTTCCGTTGTTCCAGTTTTACCTGCCAAAATTCTAGGATCTCGGCCCAACAATCCATTGGTGGTAAACAAAACATGGCGAACGTTGCCTTCGACGTTATGAACCATCGCAGATTCCAAACCAAGCCATTCCAATAGCATTGGTTTTTGAAAAGCTTCCCAAGATATAAGCCACAGATCGCGAGCCGTGGTGAGATTGATCGGCTCATCAAACCCAGCTGGATTACCAAAAAAAGTATCATTCAAATGTAAGTTTTTAGCTTGTTCATTCATCAATTGAACAAATTGTTCTTGGCCAAGAGGATGATGCTCTGCCAAAGCAAAAGCTGAGTCATTGGCACTACTAACCAATAAGCTAATCAGCAAGTCTCTCACCGTCAATCGTTCATTGGGAAATAAACCTCCCCCATTGTTTTCCAAAGCTACACCTCTAGAAACCGTCACTACTTCGTTTAAATCATATTGATTAAGAGCTGTAAGAGCCGTCATTAACTTCGTGGTTGATGCTGGTGACAAACGTTGGGTCGTATTTTTTTCCAATAAAATTGCTTGTGATTCCAAATCAATAACTAAATAAGATCTAGCTGTCAGGGTTTTTTCAAACTCAGTCTTAATTGACAGGGCTTCCTCTGGAAAAGCAGTCTTCATGATAGGAGTTGTCACTGGCGGGAAAAAAGCGATGGTTTTATATTTAGCCGGATGAAAAATTAGTTTAGTGTTTATTAGTTGCCAAGCAACTAAAACAATTGCCACTAATACCACCGCTAAATATAATTTGCCACCATTTTTTTTCACAAAGGTTATTGTAAGGGGTTTATCAAAAATGCTCTAGTGTAAATGCTATTTTTTTTCGACTTTAGCGACCTTCAGTCCCAATTCTACCAACTGCTCATCAGAGGCCTCATTGGGAGCATCCATCACTGCTGTGCGACCAGTAGAACTCATCGGGAAAGCAATTGTTTCTTTAAGTGATGTTTCCCCTGCCAGAAGCATCACTAAGCGATCCAGACCGAGCGCAATACCACCATGAGGTGGGGTGCCGACTGCAAAAGCCTTGAGCATATGACCGACTCCCGCCTCAATTTCCTCTGCAGAATAGCCCATAGTCTTGAAGGTGGCTTGCAAGGCTGCTGGTGTATGGGCGCGAATGCTACCACCACCCACTTCATAACCATTACAAACCAAGTCGTATTGCGTAGTTAAAATTTCGCCAGTATTTTTACCAGCCAGATGATCAGCTTCATATTCTGGCAAAGGAGCGCTGAAAGGATTATGAGTAAATGTCCAGCCACTCTTGCTATCTCTCACCTCTGCCGCGTCTTTTTTATCTACTTTTTTGAAAAATGGAAAATCGACTACCCAGGCAAAAGCCAGCGTACCATTTTCTTTTTCTTCCTCTGTGCGCAAATCAAAACGATCTTCGCCATATTTATCCATGGCCTCTTGATAAGTAACTACTGGAAATTGTTCCTGTTGAAGTTTGCCGCCCACTGTTTTGACTGCTTGCTTGACCACCATTTCTACTTCATCCATCACGGCTTGCCGATCCACAAAACTCATTTCTAAATCTAATTGAGTAAACTCGAAACCACGATCAGCTCGCAAATCTTCATCACGAATACAACGCGCTACCTGAAAATAACGTTCAAAACCAGCAGTCATGAGTAATTGTTTATATTGTTGGGGACTTTGCGGCAGAGCATAAAATTTGCCAGGTTGGAAACGAGAAGGAACTAAAAAGTCTCGAGCCCCTTCTTTGGTAGATTTGGTCAACATGGGAGTCTCTATTTCTACAAAATCATCCTTGTAGAAAGCCTCTCGAAGTTCTCTAATAAATTGAGAGCGCAAACGCATGATTCTTTGCATTCTTTCTCGGCGAAGATCTAAATAGCGATGTTTCAAACGTGGCTCTTCACCAATCTCATGACCGTCACTATCTAAAGTAATGGGTAGTTCTGTGGCCTGATTGAGTACTTGGTAATTTTTTACTTCAATTTCAATCGAACCAGTTAATTGATTGGGGTTGACCAATTTTTCTGGACGCGCTTTGACTAAACCCTCGATCTCTACTACTGACTCCACTGTCAACTCACCCATTTGGCCCACTCCCACACACTGGATCTTGCCAGTGAGATCTCTTAAATCAATAAAAGTAATTTTTCCATGATCGCGTTTGGTATCTACCCAGCCTTTTAAAATGACTGATTCACCAGTTTTATTTAAAGTTTCTATAATGAGAGTGCGTTGTGTCATACACATTATTATAGCCGAAAATCACTATTTTTCTGACTTGATCTTCTTTTTCTTTGCCGTCAGGGAATCAATGAGAGGAATAAAGTTTTATTTTCAGTTACAATGCGCTTGTGAAGTTTAGTAAATACCTATCCATTGGTTTCTCGGTAGCAGTAATTTTTCTGACTGGTTTTTACTTAGGGCATTTTCTGGATTTAGGAAAAGATACCGATCTTTTATCCCCTTTTAGCGCTGATGGATTAGAGTCTAAACAACCTTATCTGCAGTACACCATCGCGAATTTAGCCAAACGTCGCTACACTCCTAGTAGTATTACTATCGGAAAAATGTTGGAAGAAACTCCCAAAGTTACGAGTTTTCTGTTTTCTTATCAATCTACCAATCGTAAAATTACTGGCCAGTTAAATATTCCCAGTCAATTACTCAAACCAACTGTTGATCAAACAGCTCCAACTCCAGTCATTGTCATGATCCGAGGCTTTGTGCCCGAAGAAATTTATGAAACTGGAGTGGGTACCAATAGTGCCGCCACAGTACTGGCCGAAAAAGGGTTTATCACTCTGGCTCCTGATTTCCTAGGTTTTGCAGGAAGTGATCCAGAACCGACCGATGTTTGGGAAGCGCGTTTCATTAAACCCATCAATATCATCGAGTTGATTAATTCAATTAAAGCCAATCCCACCATTCGCCCTTCTCTGCTCTCCGAGCAAACTGTTCTGCTAGATGCACAAAACCTGGGGCTTTGGGCTCATAGTAATGGTGGCCAAATTGCACTGACTGTCTTGGAGATTTTGGGCGAGCCAATTCCCACCACTCTCTGGGCCCCCGTCACCGCTCCTTTTCCCTATTCTGTCTTGTTTTACAGTGATGAAAATGAAGATGAAGGTCGCGAAGCTAGAGCTTGGGTGGCACTCTTTGAGCGTGATTATGATGCACGAGAATTTAGTCTCACTCGGCACTTAGATCGATTGACCGGCTCTATCCAAATTCATCATGGCACTGCCGATGAAGCGGCACCCAAAACTTGGTCTGATGAGTTTGCGGATAAGGTGAAAGCGGAAAACAAGCGTCGTTCAATCTCAGAGAGCATTGAGTTATCAGAAGCCGAGCTGACTTACTTCACCTATCCAGGAGCAGATCACAATTTGCAACCCAGTTGGAACACGGTCATTCAACGTGATTTAGTTTTCTTTGATAAAAACCTTAATGAATAAAGAATATCTTGCATTCAAAACAAGAACTGTTGAAAATTGAAAACCAAAATGTCTCATCTTCATAGATGTATTTGTGCGATATTGTGCGTATAATTCGACCTGAGTCTTAAAAATAATGATGTATTTTGTATGCTTATGGTATACAATGTATTTTTGCTCGATCTTTAAATATTATTTTTTGCATACTAAACCATCGACGCTGAGGAGGGTTCGTTGAAGAAAATACTTAAAATTTTAAGAAAAAAAATCATTCCAAATTTCTTTTTGTTTTCGCTTTTAATTCAAAATATCTTCCCTCTTTCCACTTTATTTGTTTCTCCCGCACACGCTAGCACCCATATTGATCCAGAAAAAATTTCTGTTTCTTTTGATGAAAATGATCATCAATTAGAAATTAGAGTTGATGAAGATATGGAGCTAGATTATCTCGTTGAATATCAGGATATAGATAAAGATGCAACTGAAGCCGTTCAAGGAAAAACTCATGTTGATGGAGAAATTTCTCAAGCAGACGTTTATATGGGAACTTGCTCTGCCAGTGACTGCTTGCCAATTAATTTTGATTCAGGAAAAATTTCTTTTACAGGAACAGATTATCAGGCCGACTTCTCTTATATAAATGGACAACTTTGGTTAAAAAATGGAAAACTAGCTTCCATTAGCACTGTTGAAACAGCAACTACTTATATAGCTCCACAAAATAATCAGGTAACAGTAACCTTTACTGAGCTACCAGAAAACCCAGGTTTTTTAAGCATTGAAGAGGTTTACCTTTCTGATGAGCAAGCAGCTGAGTTGGGAGCTGTTAGTAACGTTGCTTATGACATTACTTCAAACATGGAAGATGGCACATTTAAATATGATCTCAAACTTCCAGTTCCAGAGGGTGCCGATGAAAATCCTCAAATTATTTATGCAGAAGATTTATCAAATTTAGATAATGTAGGAAACGTTGAAGAAACAGTCGTGGGCAATGAAATTGCCGTTACTGGATTAGATCACTTTACGGTTTTTGTGGTGACCACAAATCCAGTAGATTGTTCTGGAGGAGTTTATTTGGCAGGATCATGTTATGCAACTCTTCAAGAAGCAATAGATGGCGCTATTGACGGGGACACAATTGAGTTAGCTAGTAATATTTCTGTTTCACAAGAAATTAATATAAGTACTACTTTAACAATTGATGGAAAAGGTTTTACTCTTACATCTCCTTTTACAAAAACAGACAATAGCAATAATTCTGCGATTGGAATCCATGGAACAAATAATGTCACTATTAAAAATCTAATAGTTGATGGTGCTGGTGGAACAGATTTGCATGGAATTAATATTTATGTTTCAACCAATATTCTTTTAGATAATGTAACAGCAAAAAATTACAAGTCTGGGATTGTTGTAAATGGATCAACCGTTACTGTTAATAATGTAACTACCTCAGGAAATTCATGGCATGGAATTAATGTTGATTTGGGAGATGGAGTAATATCTCCAGCAGTTTTGACGGTAAATGGTTACAGCTCTCACGATGATACAACTCATATCCTGGTAGATGATTATTCCAAAGCTGTTATGGTTATTGATACTTTAGCTCAATATAGTTTCTCTAATCCTTCTGGTAATATTGGTATTTATACACTACAGGATATTATTGCTCCAGCAATTCCAACTCTAACCAGTCCCGCAGATAAAGCTTATGTTCAACCAGTAGGACTATTTTTAGATTGGAGTAATGTCACTGATCCTAGTGGTCCAGTAACTTATTATTACCAATCTTCTTATGGTTCAGCTGTAGGAGCAAACAATGCCTTAAGTTCTGTAATTTACAAATCTAATGTTTTAGGAAGCTCAGAAATTGACGCTTCTGGATCTGCAGATAATAGATATTATTGGCAAGCCCAAGCTTGCGATGCTGCAGGAAACTGTAGTAATTGGTCTGGTCCATGGGAAGTTAATATTGATAGCATCGCTCCAAAAGCTCCTCAATTAATTGAGCCAACTAATAATGCCATAGTAAATGGTGCTATTTTATTAAGTGATTGGACGGATGTAACAGATGCCCATCATTATATTTATGAAAGCTATCATGATGAAAATGCCAATAATCTTAGATGGCATGATGAATATACTCAGAGTGAAAAAACAGCAACTAATGTTGGTGAAGCAACTTTTTGGTGGAGAGTCAAGGCAGTAGATGCTGCTGGTAATGAATCACCATGGAGCGATTTATGGAAAGTAACCATAGATAAAACAGCTCCCACTACTCCAGTGATAAATGGTTTCTTAAACCCAACTCTGGCTTGTGGTTCAGTTGTAAACATTAATTACACTACTGTGGATTGGACAGACTCATTTGATCTCAATGGTATAGCTAAATATCGTTATGCAATTGATTACCCACTAGCTAGTGGCTTGGGATTTGGTCATTGGGAAACTGATATTTTTCAATCTCAACGTAGCGGCTCTCTCAATGAAGGAACCCACACTATTAAAGTTATGGCCTTAGATAATGTTGGCCTTTATTCCAGCTGGTCTGAAACATGTACTATTACTACTGATTGGACTGCTCCTGATGTAGAAATCACTACACCAGTAGCAGGACTTGTTAGTGGATTTGTAGATATTAGAGGCACTGTAGAAGATGACAATCCTCATCATTACTGGTTTGTAATCCAAAACTCTAATGGTCAAACAGTAGCCGGTCCAGGGGTAGTTAATGACACAAATTCATTTGTTGATGCATTATTACTATCTTGGGACGTGAATGCTGTGGCTGATGGTGAATACACTATTAAGTTAGAGGCTAGAGATGCAGCAAACAACAAAGATAGTGGCTCATCTCACTGGGTTAAAGTGATTATTGATAACACAGCACCTACTAGCATCATCACTTCCTATGATCTAAAGAATGGCGGAGAGGTAGAGACAGCCACCTTTAACGGCTTAATTGAAGGTACTGCTACAGATGGCAGCGGTTCTGGAGTAGATCATGTCTTACTTTCTATAAAACATGAAAGCTTTAGTGATCCAGCAGTTATCCAATATTGGAATGGTGGTGCTTGGGTAGGCTCAGAAGTACTATTCCCAGCCAATGGAGATGAAAATTGGGATTATCAACTCTCTGATGTTCCAGAGGGTATTTACACCATTACATCTCACGCAGTAGATAAAGCTGGCAATCAAGAAAGTACTTTTGTAATTAAGATTGTTTTTGATAAAACAATTCCAGAAGTAGCCCTGACTATCGATCCGACATCTCCAGATGCTGATAATGGCTGGTATAAAACATTACCAACTATTACTTTGTCAGCCACTGATAACTATCAATTAGATAGGATCGAGTACAAATGGAATTCTGGTAGCTGGGCTACTTATACAACTCCGATCAATCCTCCAGGAGAAGGTCAGAATATTCTTTACTACAGAGGAATTGATAAAATTGGTAATACTACATCACCTGGTGTGAAAGAAGTTAAGTATGACGTCACTACACCAGCAGAGGGTCCTCTTAATGTAAAAGTAGAAAACATCACTTTGGATTCAGCCATTGGTAAATGGGAAAAACCAAATGATAGTTTTGACATCACTCGTTATGCTCTTTCATGGAGACATGAGTCAGGAGATAGTAGTGGTAAAGAAGTTGGAGCAGATGTTTTCGAGCACAAAATGGAAAATCTCTATGATGGAGAATGGACATTTACTGTCAAAGCCATGGATGATGCTGGAAACTTCAAAGAATCATCAACTAAATTCACTATTGGAGCTGTTGATGGAACAACTACTACAGAAGAAGGAACTGTATTGGGTGATTCCACTGTAGGAGGAACCACCGTTCTTCCAACAGGACAAATTGCTGAAGACAGTGATGAAAAAGAAATTAAAGAAAACAAAGAAAAACCTGATGAAAGTGGACAAGTTTTGGGAACCACTGATTGTAATTACTCAATCTTTAACTCACCATGGACAATCTTGGTAACTCAGTTCGCATTAATGATGCTATCCGAGTTTGCTCTAAGAAGAGACAAGAAGATAAGAAAAATATCTTTCTGGATTATTGCACTATTAATGCCTGCAACATTCTACTTACTAAGAAATGAGAATTGCCAGGGATCATTTATTTATAAATGGTTTGCCCTACCATCTTTGGCAGTAACGTTTTTCTCTAAATTAACAGGATATTTACTCATAGAAGAGTAATCAAAATCTTGAAGTCGAAGGTGCTTTGGAAAAACTCAAATAATTACTTAGCTTTCTTATCACCCAAAAGATCACCAGAGCCCTGCCGATAATTATCGATTTTTTCGATCTTGCGCTCTAGCTGTTTGGTGCGAGTAGAAGTAATTTTTTCGTAACCCGTGCGCAAAGTGTCAATCGAGCGGCCGAATTTTTCGAACTCATCCCTAAACTTACCCCACTCGCCAACAAACTCATCAATG
>JBDRPH010000070.1:0-7273 GCA_043827245.1 Minisyncoccota bacterium
ATTGACCACCACCATTTGCTGATCGTCCAGATAAGTGACTGTTTCGGCTTTGCCAGCGAGTGGTAGGGTGTCTGAGGCCAATAGCACTCCTCCGTCAGGCAAATGGCCAAGCACCAATGGCGAACCATTTCTCACTGCCACGATTTGTTGAGTTTCACGATCCAACACAATAATCGTGTTGCGGCCAGTGAGTTTGAGAAAAGCTTGACGCACGGCAGTCGCGAATTGCTCGGTTTCCTTCAACTGTGCATGAATTAAATGCACAATTACTTCTGTGTCAGTTTGCGTTTTAAACTGATATCCCTGTTGCTCAAGTTTGCTTTTAAACTCGAGGTAATTTTCTACGATTCCATTTTGAGCCACTGCGAAACGCTGGTCACTCGAAAGATGCGGGTGAGCGTTAGCTGTCGTCACTCCTCCATGAGTTGCCCAACGCGTGTGAGCAATACCCAGTGAAGCATCAAGCGGTGGATGGTCCAACTTGCCCTCTCCAATCGCTCCCACCTTCTTTTCAATAAACATCCCCCGCGGAGTTAAGGCCGCCACTCCCCAAGAATCATAGCCTCGATACTCCATTCGCTGTAAGCCCTCGACTAGCTCATTCATTACTCGACCAGTTCCTTTAAAACCAATAATGCCGCACATACTATTCCTTTCGCCAAAATTACTCCCCAAAAAGGAGTTATTACTGATAACTTCATGAAGTTGCTGAAACCGGAGTTGGTCTCTTTTGACTGGCTAACAAACTTTGTGCTATTGATTGCTCATTAGTTTTAATTTGTTAACTTGGCTTTGGACGGTCAAATCGCCCAGAGGGTCTCCGCAGATGCTCCCCGCCTTCGGCGGGGGCCCGATCCCTTGAATTTAATTCAAGGATCCCTCTTCCTCGTCTTCCCAAGTTTCGCAACTTGGGACCACACGCTCAATTTATTTTTGCTCCAGGACCTCCTTTTTAACAGTTTGTACTGAAGTAAATATACCATACTTGCCTGGTAGCTAAGTTTTTTTGTTCAACAATTAAGCTTGTCGGCCATCAACAAGCCAGCAAACTCTTTAACTATTAAAAACTCATTAATCACCAAAAGCCCCGCCGAAGGCGGGGCTTTCTTTTGTTAACTTAAATGCTCAAACAATTTATTTAAATAGTCTGAGTAAAAGGCAACAAAGCCAGGTGGCGAGCGCGTTTAATCGCGCGAGCCAAACGACGTTGCTCTTTTTGAGACAAACCTGATTTTGCTCTAGGTAAAATCATTCCTTGGTGAGAAACGAATTTCTTCAAAGCTTCCGGCTGTTTGTATGAAAATTTCATCATTTTTTACTTTCTATTTTTAAAAAGGAATATCGTCAGAAACGTCTTCCACATCTTCTACTTCCTCTACTTTTTCGGCTGATTCCTCTACTTTTTCTTTCTTGGCTTTTTTGGCTTTGCTCTTGGCTGGCTTATCCTCTTCAGCTTGGTCTTCATCCATTGCCGAATCATCGCTACTAGCGCTGCTTCCACCTCCACGGCTATTGAGTAACATCATGTTATCAATTACCACTTCGGTAATTCTTCGCTCATCACCCTCATCTGTCTTCCAATCACGAGTTTGAATCCTGCCTTCGACAAAAACTTTATCGCCTTTGTGCAATAGCTGGCCACAAATCTCGGCTAATTTAGCCCAAGAAACGATGTTGTGGAAATCAACTCGCTCTTGTTTCTCACCACCATCAGAAGAAGTCCAAGATCGATTGGTAGCAATACCAAAAGAACAGACTGCTGTTCCATTGGGAGTAAAACGCAGATTGGGATCTCTGGTGAGATTACCAATCAACATGACTTTATTGAGTGAACGTACTGACATAGGTTCCTTTCTTAGCGTCAGAGCTTACTATTTATACTGCTCCTACTTTAAACTTTGATTCTGACACTAACTGTAACACGCAAAGTGCAATTTACTTTTCTACCTTTCCAAGCTCTTCTTTAACTTTTTCTTCTGGCTCAATCTTTTCTACTGCTTCTGCTTCTACCAAAAGATGACGAATGATGTCGTTATTAAGGTAAACTCCTCTTTCAAAATCCTGAGCAATTGTTGCGTCTAATTCTACTATAAGATGAACATAGTGTGCTTCTGAGTAACTCTTGCCAGCCTGACGAATATCATAAGCCAGAGATTTTTTACCCCAAGCATCTTCTGCTTTAACTGTACCTTTATGCTTTTTGACCAAGGCTTGTACGGCTTCTTGAACTTTGGTTAGTTCGCTGTCAGTAAAACTACCAGGAACCAAGTAAGTTAATTCGTACAATTTGATCTTGGCTGCGGTCTTCAGCTTCATAGATTCCTTTGCTGTGCCCCGAATTAAAATCCAGGGAACCAAGTAATTGTTATTGAGGGGATATTATAACAGATCGATTCTCAAGTTCACTTGCCAACTGCAAACTCTACCACGTCGCCCTCTTGCATTACGTAATCACGACCTTCTTGGCGAACTTTGCCGGCCTCTTTGAGAGCATTCCAACCTTTGTAACTTACGAATTCCTCAAAGCTGGCTACGCGAGCCATAATAAAATTCTTTTCAAAATCGGTATGAATCACGCCAGCCGCTTGTGGCGCGGTAGTGCCTTGATGAATTGTCCAAGCCCGCACTTCCAACTCGCCCGCTGTTAAGAAACTTTGCAAATGCAGAGTGTGATACGCCACGTCTGCTAATCGCTCCAAACCACTCTGCGCCAGACCCAATTCCGCCAAGTATAAAGCTTGATCCTCGGTCGAAAGTACCGCAATCTCACTCTCTATTTGGGCACTGATAATCACAATCTGCCCAGGGTTAACGCCAAGTTTGCTCCCCCACTCTGCCGTTCGACCAAGTTCGGTTGCCAACTCATGTTCACCCACATTAATCACGTAAATTTCAGGTTTGGCCGTCAATAAATTTAATTCTTTGGCGATTTTCTGCCCTTGATCCATTTGACTAACATTACTATTAAAGAGACTACTAATATTTTGATCATGTTCCAAACTTTCTTTGAATTTCTGTACATATTCCCATTTGATAAATTCTTCTTTGGGCACTCCCCCCTTGGGTTGTTTCTGTTTTTCCAGAGTGGCCAAGTCAGCCAATTGCAATTCGGTTCGAATCGTAGCCAAATCACTCACCGGCTCGGTTGCCCCTTCCCGCACTATATTTTCATCTGCAAAAGCGCGTAGCACATGGCAAATTGCATCGGTTTCTCTGATGTGGGCCAAGAATTTATTGCCCAAACCCTCGCCCTCACTCGCCCCTTTAACTAGACCTGCAATGTCAACAAACTCCACTGTGGCCGGCTTAATCACGCTTGTTTTAACAATTTCGGCTAAAATTGGCAAACGCTTATCCGGCACTTCAGCAATACCAGTATTAGGTTCTATGGTGGCAAACGGATAATTAGCCGCCAACGCTATCTGCTTTTTGAGCAGGGCGTTAAACAAAGTAGATTTACCAACGTTGGGAAAACCAACAATACCGACCGAAAGATTCATAGAGTGTATTGTAACTTAAAAAATTAGGACTATTAATGCTATCCTATTCATAGGCCTAAGACGGGGCCGCAGAGGCTAGTAAGGGTCAAGTTAAGACCGGATTGCCAAATTCGGAGTAGGGTTTGGTTTTTGAAAAATGAAATTATTAAGCCTGCACGACAATTAAAATCGAGTTCAAGACCAGAAAGACTTTGGTCAAAGTCGAAACGGCCAATCTAAATTCCAGAAAACTTTATCGATAATCAGTCTGTTTTTTAAAAACAGTCATATTAAAAATTTTAAGAGAAAAAGCATTAACAATACGCACCAACACCTCACTAATTGTTTGTAGCGGAGTGCTCATTCTTCTACTAGATGATAAAACCTGATTGTCTCTTAAAATAATAATTTTGCCATATTTCATCAACTGATTACCAATATATGAATCTGCCTGTAAATTTATATTTCGATCAAATCCCCCTACTGCCTCATAGGCTTCTTTTTTGAAAGACATATTCATTCCTGAAAGAGAAGCTATTATTAGCCGTGGATGAATACTATTAAGTATTTTAATAATTAAGCGAATAATTCTAGATCCATCATAATATTGAAAAGTGCCACCAATCGCCACAGCCTGAGGATATTGAGTAAAAGCTTGGTGAATACGCTTCAGCCAATTCTTGGGAACACGAGTGTCAGCATCAGTCATGGCGATAATCTTTCCTCTCGTCGCCCCAATTCCTGCTATGGCCGCAAATACATAACCCTTTTCTTTGGCAAGGATGACTTTGACTCCAAATTTTTTGGCAATCGCGTGGGTTTCATCTGTTGAATTGTTATCTGCCACGATTATTTCGTATGGCTGGTCAAAGCTTTGCTCCGTGAGACATTTTAAGCAAGCTGGTAAATATTTCTCTTCATTAAAAGCAGGTATTACCACAGAAATTAAGGGTTGATGAGATTGTTTTTTAAACATCGACGAAGGAAATTATACTAAAAACTCACCAAATAAATCAGGGTTGCTATAATCTCCTCTATGGACTCTCTCAAAAAACAAAAATTCGACATCGCCGTCATCGGCGCGGGTATTTCTGGAGCAACGCTAGCTGAGCGTTATGCCGCACTGGGCAAAAAAGTGCTGGTGATCGAGAAAAGAGATCATCTGGGGGGCAATTGCTACGATTTTTATGACTCGGCTGATGTTCGCATTTCCAAATACGGCGCTCATCTTTTCCATACCAACTACGAAGATGTTTGGGCATACGTTAATCGTTTTTCGCAATGGTATCCATATGAACATCGAGTCTTAGCTAAAGTTGATGGCCTGTTTGTGCCAATCCCTGTCAACATCACCACGGTTAATCAGGTGTTTGGACTAAATATTCAAACGGAAGCTGAAATGAAACAGTGGTTGGCTGAAAATCAAATTAAAAACGATCAGCCGCAAAATGGTGAGGAGGCCGCACTGGCAAGAGTCGGAGAAATTCTTTACGAAAAAATGTTTAAAAACTACACCAAAAAGCAGTGGGATAAATATCCAGCAGAACTAGACGCTTCTGTGCTTGAACGCATCCCCGTGCGCACTAACATGGACGATCGTTATTTCACTGATAAATATCAGGCTTTGCCACGAAAAGGCTATGCCAAATTATTTGAAAAAATGCTGAATCACCCTAATATCACTGTTCAACTGAATACTGATTATTTTGACATTAAAGATAAGCTGCCAAATTTTGAAAAGCTGTTTTATACCGGACCAATTGATCAGTTTTTTGAGTTTAAATACAGTGTCAAACAAGATTTGGAATATCGATCTATCCATTTTGCTTGGGAAACCCATGACACTCCGCAGTATCAAGAAAATTCAGTAATCAATTATCCCTCTCCCCAAGATGGAGCTTTTACTAGGATCGTGGAATATAAACATTTCACTCAACAGGAACTTCCCAAAACTACTATTTCCAAAGAATATTCTGTTGACTATGTGACTGGTCAAAATGAACCATACTACCCCGTGCCCAATCCCAAAAACCAGGCTATTTTCAAAAAATATCAACGGGAAGTAGACAAACTATCTAACATTTATTTTGTTGGTCGATTGGCTAACTATAAATATTTCAACATGGATGAAGCTTTCAAAAATGCGCTAGATTTGTTTACTAAGCTCGAGGGAAAATCTTAATCATTTTATGTTAAAAAAATTCTCGGCACGCAATAAAAGTTACTCTTTACCTATTTTTTTCCCAGACGCCACTCTGGGAGTGGTGCGTGGACTGTCAAGCGAACAAGTAATTCAGGCAGGCATTGAGGGTGTAGTGATTAATACTTACCATCTGATGAGTAGACCTGGTTCCGATATTTTAACCAAGGTCGGCGGCATCAAACCTTTCATGAATTGGTCGGGCCTCACTGCTTCCGATTCTGGCGGCTTTCAATTGTTCTCGCTTATTCATCGCAATCCCAAACTGGGTAAAATTGTAGATGACGGCGTAGTGTTGTATTCCAGCGAAAAACAGCGCAAAAAAACCCTGTTTACTCCAGAAAATTCGATCCAAGTGCAGTTTGCCATTAACAGTGACATCATGATTTGTTTGGATGATTTTTCACCCATCGACGCCTCGCCCACCAGGCTCAAACAAAGTATCGAGCGCACCATCGACTGGGCTCGGCGCTGCAAAGTCGAGTTTGAAAAACAATGTCGGGCGAAAAAATTGACTGAGAAAAATCGACCACTGTTGCTGGCAGTCGTGCAAGGCCATCGTGATTATCAATTGCGCCAACAATGTGCCGCGGCACTAATCGAGATTGATTTTGATGGCTATGGATTCGGCGGCTGGCCATTTGATGATGATGGTAATTTTGATTATGAGATGGCTCGCGTCACGGCCGAAGCTACTCCGGATGATAAATTGCGTTTTGCCTTGGGTGTGGGCTCGCCCACCAACATCGTGAAACTGCGCGAAATGGGCTACGATCTTTTCGATTGCGTGCTTCCCACCAGAGATGCGCGGCACCAACGACTGTATGTTTTCAACCAAGATCCGACTAAGCTTGATCTGACCGAAGCGACCGATTGGTACGAATTTCTTTACCTGGATCGTGGCAAATATGCCACCGATTTTTCACCAGTCAATCAACACTGTGCTTGTCCTTTGTGTCAGCATCACAGCAAAGCTTATTTGCATCATTTATTTAAAATCAAAGATGGATTGGCTTATCAATTAGCCAGCATCCACAATCTATATTTTTATGCCCAGGTGATGAAAAATTTGAAATAAAAGATGAATTTAATTCGGTTGCTCACATCCAACCTTGAGTGTGAAGTTTCAGAGTTTCAGTTTTTTTAGCTGTTGACCACCCTCGCCATCTTCAACTCGGTAACCCAGACGTTCAATCTGCTCTCGTAAATCATCTGACTGATGCCAATCTTGAGCTATTCTAGCTGTTTTCCGCTCATCAACCAAAGCTTGGACCTCTGCAGGAATGGCCAAATCTTCTGCCGGCTCAATTTTAGCTAGCCCTAAACCCAGCACTTCGTCGAATGAAAGTAGTAAGTGGTAATGTTGGGCGGCCGTTAATTGCTCGTTGCCCGCCATCTCCCACATCACCGCCAAAGCCTCTGGAGTATGCAAGTCATTTTCTACTTGATTAAAAAATCTGTTTTTATAGTTTTCTTCTAGCGCTAATTGCGTTTCGGTTGGTTCTGGATCGTTATCTTTTTGAGCCAGAAATTGTTGAATTTTATCCATCAATTTTTCCCAAGAAACTTGAGCGCCTTCCATATTATCCCAAGT
>JBDRPH010000071.1:0-3489 GCA_043827245.1 Minisyncoccota bacterium
GATGTTCAAGTTAGTGCTATCAATTATCAATCTGCTTTAAAAAAGATTTTTACTTGGATCGATGCTAAACAAAAAAATTATGTTTGTGTGGCGGCAGTTCATTTGGTCATGGAATGTCAAAAAAGCGCTCAATTGCGGGCTGGTGTCAATCGAGCTGGCTTAGTCACTCCAGACGGCATGCCCTTGGCTTGGTTGCTAAAAATTAATGGCAAAAAACAAACAGAACGAGTTTATGGACCAGACCTGATGCTTAAGGTTTGTCAACAAGCCAGCCAAACTGGAAAAACAATTTTTCTACTGGGTGGCGCCAAAGGACAAAGTCGGCAATTAAAAACTGTTCTAGAAAAAAAATTTCCCAAAATTAAAATTGTTGGACATGCAGACACTCCGATCAGACCGATCCCTAAGCAAAAAAACCAACAAATCATCAAACAGCTCAATGCCTCTCGAGCCCAGATTGTTTTTGTTGGTCTAGGTTGCCCTTTGCAAGAAGAGTGGATGATAACTAATTTACCACACTTGAAAACCGGGGTGGCAATCGGAGTGGGCGCGGCCTTTGATTTTATTACTGGTAAAACCAAGCAAGCTCCGCGTTGGCTGATGTCTGCTGGTCTAGAGTGGTTGTTCCGATTGCTGCAAGAACCACAGCGCCTGGCCTATCGTTACCTAGTTTTAAACTCTCTCTTTATCTTTTTAATTGGTAAACAATTCTTAATTAGTTTAACGAAAAAACTGAAAAGGATCTTAAATGCCGACTAAGCTGAACAAAAAAAACTCGAAACTAATCAGATCTCTGGGGCTGGTTGGTTGTTTGCTTTTATTCGGAGTTTTTTTGCTAATAAATTACCGAGCCATTAACTGGCAATTTTATAACAGCAAAGGAATTGGCCCTAACAACATATTCGACCCTCACAATAACTTGGTTTTCAGTGACGATTTAGTCATTTTTAATAGTCAAGACAACAATACTTATGCCCTGAAGCAAAGCACGGGCCGGTTGGTTTGGCAATTCACCGCCCAAAACTATAGTCCTTTCCCTGCCACTATTATCAATAATCGAGTTTACTTAGCCAATTTTGACGGGCATATTTACAGTCTTGATAAAAAAACTGGGCACGAACTGTGGCGCTTTAGTATTCCTGAGCAAATTAATCCTGATACTCCAGTAGTTGCTTCAGCAAACAGCCAGAAAGTCTTTTTCGCCACACGAACCGGCGGACTTTATGCTCTCGATTCAATTACTGGACAAGAAATTTGGCAAAAACAATTTATTGCTCCAGATAATCATCTGGCACTTGCTGAAGGCACCATTCATTTTGGTAGCTTATATCGCGATGAACGCTATCTTTATGCTATTAACGCTCCGGAGAAAACTGTTTATTTGCTTGACCAAAATACTGGAGAAATACTATGGCAAATCAATGATTTTATTTTCAATTTCAATCAACCTCTTTTCACAAATAACTATGTCGTCTTTAGTCAACTAAATAAATTTGTCATTTTTGATAAAAATACTGGCAAACAGATCAATTTAATAAAACAAGGAGTCAAAAATTCCTCCTGGCAGGTGATACAACCTCAACCAAACGAGGACACTGTCTTAATCATTGACGATCAAAAATTGACAAAAATAGATCTGCGAACAAACGGAAAAGTATGGAATGCAGATGGTGTTTTTGTTAGTTGGCTGGAAAAAGAAAACGTAAAAACCGGTCAAACTCCAGTCTACATTTATAACAATCAAATTCTTGTCCAAAGATTTAATCGATTGACTAGCGAAAATACTCTCCAGGCAATCGATTACTCTACTGGCAAGGTCATTTGGGAGGAAACTTTACCGATTGGACTCATCGATCGAGAAACACGACATGGTGAAACTTTGATCTTGGGTGGGAAAACTGGTCATCTCGTAGGGATCAATGCCAATAACGGCGAAATCGAGTGGCAAACAAAACTAACTGGAAAAATAGATTATCTGGCAACCAAAAAAGATAATTTACTGATTATCACTCAAGATGCTAGTGAAAAAAATAATTTTTATTATTTAGATTTGCAAAAAAGCGGTCAAATAATCTGGAAATATAACTCTGATCACCTCATCAATCAAAGCAATACCTACGCTACTGACCAAGCAATTTATACGCTAGATGAACAAAAACAATTGCTAGAAAAAGTTGAGATTAAAGTGAGTGATCCTGAAAATAAAAACTTCGAAAAACTCAACTTTTTTGTCGAGCAAAATCTCGACTTACATGATCCATATTTAAAATATCAGCTAAAAGAACCGCTTTCTTGGAAAATAAAAAAACTATCTTTACAAACAACCTATGTTGCTCAACATTTTCTTGGAACCAGAAACTTTGAAATTCAACAAGAGATTTCTGCTGGTCGATTGGAGTTCGAAATCAATCATGACGAGCAACTATACCAAAATCCTTTCGTTGTATTAGATATTAGCGCCATTTTTACTAATAAAAAAACTGGTGAAAAATTTGCCATTAAAGGTTACTACTATGACAAAGACACCTGGAAATTAAGATTTAAACCATCAGAAAATGCTGAGTACTCCTGGCGTCTTTTGATAAAAAGTCCTTTCGGTCGTAAAATTTGGTCTGGCAGTGAAGAATTAACTATCGATCGCTTTCAGTCGATTACAACTGGTGACAATAATTTTGTTGTAGGAGATACAACCTTTTTCCCAATGGGCATTCAAGATGCATTTATTGATCGCAATTATGATGGAAGTTTTACTGATCAAATAAGTGCTTCATTAAATATAAAGCCGGCAACTAGTACCGATGATTTTCGTTATTTGAGTCTAGCCGAACATCTGGAGATTTTCAAAAACGAGGCCGGTATAAATATTTTCCGCTATGGAGTAGATAATTGGGCTCCCTCGCTTTATCAATCGCTCAATCCTGAAAAAATTGAGTGGAATATTAATGGCGCTCACTTCGGCGATAAATTATTAGCCGAGCTAAAAGATCGAAACATTCATGTCATCATGACTATTTTCGGTTTTTATCCTCCTTTTGACAGTAAGGAAGAAATTAAAAAACCAGCAAACCGACAAGCAATCACTAGCTACCTAGATTACGTTATTGCTCGATTCGGTTCTGAAATTGACTTGTGGGAAATTAGCAATGAAGCGCGATCAGATCAAGATTGGTATAAATTTGTCATTAGTTACCTAAAAAATAATGACCCTTATCATCACCCAATTAGTACTAATTGGGAAAGTCCTGATTTGGAAAATTTAGATTATTTATCAGCTCATTGGTACAACCAAAATACTGGTTCCAGCGTTTTGTTAAATGATGCCGTCAATTTTATAAAAACTAGCTACACAAACTATTCGCAACCAATCTTAATTAGTGAGTTGGGATTTAAAAATTTGAGTTGGTTTGCTCAGTCAGATGAGGCAGTGCGCGTTCTAGTTTGGTTGAATACTTTCAATGAAATGGGAATTATTTTTTGGAATCAAGGTCA
>JBDRPH010000072.1:0-4629 GCA_043827245.1 Minisyncoccota bacterium
TAAAAAAATAAAACCTGTTCGCCAAATGCCAACCATTTTCAAAAAAATCAGTCATTGGTATAACAATCACCCTCATAAAAAAGTGATTTTAGGAGGAATAGTGGGGGGAATCATCACTCTGTTGGCGATGTTTGCTGGCTGGATGGTCCTTGCTCACCAACTAGAAATCTCTGTTCAGCTGACAGAGAAGGTAATTCAAAAAGATGTTGAGATCATCATTGATCCTACGGTAGCTAAATCAAACCCTGAAAAGCAAATCCTCAAAGGTTCTCTGGAAAAATTGGAAGTAACTGGTAGTGAAACAATTGACACGACTGGAGTTACTTTGGTTGGAGAGCGATCTAAGGGAACAGTTACCCTACTCAACAAAACTACGGCTTCCAAAATTTTTGCGGCAGGCACTAGTCTTTCGACGGGTAGTTTAACTTTTTCGCTGGATGAAGAAGTGACGGTGGCTTCAGCTTCTGATCAGGGAGATTCTTTAGATTATGGTCAAGTTGACATTGCGGTTACGGCAGATGAAATTGGTGCAGATGGCAATCTGAGCGAGGGAACGGAACTGACGGTGAGTAATTTTTCGACTGATACTTATTTGGCCAAAGCTAAAAGCGGTTTTAATGGTGGTTCCAGCAGGGAAGTGAGAGTGGCGGCCACTGAAGATCGCACTGAAGTGTTGAGTCTCTTAAAAGATAAATTGATTGATGAGGCTAGCAAACAGTTTGAGCAAAAATCTGGCAATGGTACTTATTATGCCCCGACTTCTAAAACAAAAACGATTGAAGCTAATTATAGTGCGGCCGCGGGTGATGAAACCGATCGGCTCACTTTAGACCTTACTTTGGAGGTAGTTGGTGTCAGTTATCTTTCTGACGACCTGCGGCCGCTTTGGGAAGCAGCTTTGAGTGAAGACATTCCTGAAGGTTATTCCCTGATGGCAGAAAATCCAGAATTTTTATCTGAGATTCGTCCCGAAGCAACGGCCAGTTCTAGAGTGATTTTGGATGTCGCTGTCACTGCCAAAGCTAGACCCCCATTTGATCAACAAGCGATCAAAGAGAATATTTTGGGTCTGTCACTGCGAGAACTGATTGGACACTTGACTGAACGACCGGAAATAGAATCAGCTAGTTTTCAGCTCAAGCCGGGTATTGCCAAGTTTTTAGTGAGAAAGACCCCAACCACTGCTGACAGAATTAATATTATTGTTAGCAATCAGGCAAAGTAATGGCTCGTACTCACTCTGCTCACTATCAGCGTCAAGACTTGGTGAAGCTTTATCGACAAGCACTCGCCGATGGAGTGTCGTTGGATAAAATAGAAGAAAAAGTTGATAAGTTATCTCAAAAATTTATTGCGGCAGACAAGCAAGAAACAGCAGAAATTCAATACAAAAATAAACATTTTCGCCAAGCTATTCCTCGGGCTTTACGCCTCGGAGCGGCTATTTTGCCGACAGTCTTGCTTCTCTTGGGATTTGGTTTGGTGGGAAGTGCTACTTTTCCCATAGTAGCTTATTATGTTGGTGACTTTTCTGAAAATGTTTCTGCTCTCAAATCTCCCATTCCTCTTGATCAACTTTTGGAGGTAACTCCTTTGATGGTGGCCAATACAAGCGTTGATGATGGAGAAGAGTTTGGTCAAAAATTTCAAAATGATAATGGTCCAGTAATTCTCAATTCGGCTCTGGATTACACTGATTTATCAAATTGGTTTTCATCTAGCGAGCTAGCTATACTCACCACTCCTCAGGAAGCAGTAACTTATATTTTAGACATTCCCAAATTAGACATCCATGAGGCAGAAGTGATCAATGGGGGCACTGATCTCAATCGAAGTTTGATCCAATATCCCGGCACGGCGCTACCCGGTCAGCCAGGCTCACCAGTCGTTTTTGGTCACTCAGTCCTGCGACAATTCTACAACCCCCAGCTCAACAACCCGCGCCGCTACAACTCCCTTTTCAGCACCATCATGACTTTGGAGTCAGGTGATAAGATTTATTTAACTCAAGATGGTGTCCGCTATACTTACGTTGTACAAAGCAAGACAGAGGTCAAGCCTACCGACACTTATATTTTGTCGCAGAACTATAATTCTCGATTATTAAAATTAGTTACTTGTGTGCCGGAAGGTACTTATTTGCGCAGGGGAGTTATCACTGCTCAATTAATCAAAGAATAAAAATTGAAAGGTATTTCCATGAAAGTTTTAGCTATAGATTACGGAACCAAGCGCATTGGAGTAGCTGTTTCTCAAGGGACATTGGCTGAACCTTTGGTTGTTCTAGAAAACGATCAAGATATTTTTAATCAACTACAATCAATTATTGATGAGCATAAAATTGAGCAGCTAGTGATTGGTCTGTCAGAGAACGAAATGGCTGACCAAACTCGTGATTTTGCTCAAGAACTGGAAACAGTAATTGACGTTCCTTTTGAATTTTTTGATGAAACTTTAAGCTCGAAAGAAGTTGAAGAGCGGCTCAAAGAAAAAGGCATCAAACAAGCCACGCGCCGTGGTCACATTGATCACTTTGCCGCCGCCTTGATTCTTGAACAGTGGCTAGAGTTGCAGGAGAGTTAATTTTCGCTTTTTCTAGGTGTTTTATGTTACACTATTCATTCTGAAAAAGATGAAGAAAAAACTTTGGGCGATAGTGCCACTTTTGATTATTATCCTTTCTGTTTTGATTGGTACAGCCATTCTTTTGCTGACCAGGCCAGTTGATTCTCAGACTCAAACTTCTCAGCGCTTCGTTATTCCTCGAGGCCAAGCAATCAAGATAATTGCCAATCGATTACAAGAAGCAGGTTTAATTAAAAATTCCTTGGTTTTTCAATTAATTATCAAACAAGAGGGTTTGGATAGTGATATTCAAGCCGGTAGTTTTGATCTTTCGCCCAACATGAGTGCTAGAGAAATTGCCCAACAACTCACGGAGGGAACCAATGACTTATGGGTTACTGTTTTAGAAGGTTGGCGACGAGAGGAGATTGCCGAAAGTTTGGCGGATCAAGAACTTAGCGAATTTTCCGCAGTAGATTTTTTAAGTTTGACTCGTGGAAAAGAGGGTCGTTTGTTTCCTGATACTTATTTAGTTTCTAGAGAAGCGACCGCCGAGCAATTAGCTTCACTGTTAGAGCAAACTTTTGAACGTAAAGTTGAACAAGGTTTGGAAAAAGAGATTGCCGCCTCAGACTATGATTTTGAAGAAGCTTTGATTATGGCTTCTATTGTTGAACGAGAAGCCAGGGGAGAAGCAGAGCTTCGCACAGTGGCTGGTATTTTGTGGAATAGAATCGAGATCGGCATGGCTCTGCAAGCTGATGCTACTTTGCAATATGTCAAAGGTTACAACGCCGCGGAGGATGCCTGGTGGTCTCCACCAACTTCGGCAGACAAAAAATTAGCTTCTGTTTATAACACCTATCTTTACCCTGGTTTGCCCCCTCAACCGATTGCCAATCCAGGCTTAGCCGCTATTAAAGCCGCGCTTAATCCTGCTCGTACTAACTATTTTTATTACTTACATGATCGCACTGGTCAGGCTCACTATGCTGTAAATTTAGATGAACACAACGCTAACATTAACGCTTATTTGCGCTAGAAAAGATAAGTACTTGCAAAACTGAATTAAGACTGGTAAAATCCCGTGTTATTGTGTTGGGCTTTATGTTGATAGCCTTTTTTAGGTTTTCTTTTATTTCAAAGCAACACAAACTGATAGCAATAAGAACACGAACGCAGCGCTTTAGTTTACAGAATGATTAGCCAGACCAAATACACAATATAGAATTCGAATAGAGACCACCAATAGGTGCGTCTCTCTTTTTGTCTGTAAATCGGGCGTAGTAAAAAGAACTTGGGAGGATGTTTTAAATGCCACAATTACAACGCCAAAATTGGGGGAAACAACACAAATTTCTACCAGAGCTAGACCTAATTCAATTGCAAAAAGAGAGTTATGAGCGATTCTTGAGTCTTGGCATCGAGCAATCTTTGCAAGAAATTAATGGCGAAAAAGGAATAGAAGATTTTACTGGAAAAAACTGGTCCCTTTCTTTTGCCAACCATCGTTTCGGTAAATCTAAATACACTCCGACTCAAGCAAAAAATAAATCTGTTTCTTATGATTCTCCTCTTTATGCAGAAGCTACTTTAACTAACAAACGAACCGGTGAAGAACAAACCCAAGAAGTATTTTTGGGCGATTTGCCGATGATGACTGGTGTTGGTACTTTTATTATTAACGGTATCGAGCGCGCCATTATTACTCAATTAGTTCGTTCGCCTGGAGTATTTTTCTTGGGAGATGAAGATCCCAATAGTCGTCGAGTATTATATCGAGCTGAGCTTCGTCCCCTGCGAGGTTCTTGGTTAGAGATTGTGGTGGGTCGACGTGATGTAATTACTGTCAAGATTGATCGCCGCCGCAAGATGCCTATCACGGTTTTACTTCGCGCTTTAGGTTTTGAAAGCGATGATGACATTCGTGCTTTGTTCAAAAATTTGGCCAAAAAAGATGAATTTGATTTATTGGAAAATACCTTGAAAAAGGATGCGACCACCAATCAAGCCGAAGCTCTAATCGAGATTTATGAAAAAATGAGACCTGGAGAACCAGCAGTT
>JBDRPH010000073.1:0-3105 GCA_043827245.1 Minisyncoccota bacterium
ACTTATCCATTGTAGCGGAAAAAACCTCGAGGAGAATCAGGAAAATTATTGATCCATGCTCTGCATGCTACTCAAATACTCTTGAATCTTAGGAATATTGACGTCACGCGGTTTACTGCCATCAGGAGCACCGATCATGCCTGCGGAGTAGAGTTGATCGAGGATGCGGGCCGCGCGAGCGTACCCGACCGAAAGTCTGCGCTGAATGAGGGACGCCGACGCCTTGTCATATTGTGAAAACAACCGCGCGGCCTCCATAAATTTTTCATCACGATCTTCTCCTGCCACTCCACCCGATCCACCACTAATTACGCCTGGTTTGAACTTGGTAGTGATGTCTTCTTCATATTCTGGCTTTTGACCTTGTGAGCGCAAGAAATCGGTAAGTTTGCGTGTTTCCTGGTCAGAGATAAAGGTGCCTTGAATACGCAGGGGTTTGGCCCTATCCGGAGGCAAATAGAGCATATCTCCACGGCCCAAGAGCTTTTCTGCACCCATACCGTCCAAGATCACTCTAGAATCAGTTTGAGAAGATACGTTGAAAGCAATTCTAGTAGGAATATTAGCTTTAATCAGACCAGTAATAACATCCACTGATGGGCGTTGAGTGGCTAACACTAAATGAATACCCACCGCCCGTGCCATCTGAGCAATTCTGGTGACACTCTCTTCCACCTCACTGGGCGCATACAACATCACATCTGCCAGCTCATCAATCACAATCAAGATACTGGGCATCGCCACCAAGCCAGCCAGCTCGTTATAAGAATCAATGTTTTTGACTCCCACTTCTGCCAATTGTTTATAGCGCTTTTCCATCAAATTGACGGCCCATTTGAGTGCCGAAACCACTTTATTGGGTTCAACAATCACTGGAGTTAATAAATGAGGAATGTCATTGTAGCCAGTCAACTCAACACGCTTCGGATCGACCAAGATAAACTTCACTTCTGCTGGAGTAGCTCGATACAAAATCGAACTCATGAAAGCATTGATCGCCACAGATTTACCAGAGCCAGTGGCTCCAGCAATTAGCATGTGCGGCATGCTGGCAATATCAGCGATAATCGGCTTGCCACCCACGCCAATACCAAGTGCCACTGCCAATTTGGAAGGATGATTTTTCATCACATCAGAGGCCAACATTTCTTTGAGCGTCACAAATTCTGCGGAATGATTCGGCACTTCAATGCCCACCAGCGAACGACCGGCAATCGGAGCCTCTATTCTGATTTGACCAGTCGGAGCGGCCAAAGCCAAGGCCAAATCGGTGGCCAAACTAGTAATTTTAGATAAACGCGTGCCTTTAGTAATGTTCAGAGCATATTGAGTGACTGCCGGACCAAAATTAACTTCAGCTACGTTGGCTTTAATACCAAAAGAATCGAGGGTGTTTTCAATAATTTGGGCATTGGTTTTTACGTCCCCGCGTTGAGCTTTGCCACCGGGCTTGTCAGACAAAAGCGTAACAGGCGGATACTCCCAAGTTCTGGTCGTATGAGCCGGAATGGTATCGAGATCATCTAATAGCAAATTCTTACCCTCCACTGGTAATTTCTTGGTAGGTTCGTCGGTAGGTTCTGGAGCATTAAAATCAGAGACCTGTTCATTAACCTTGAAGTCTTTTTTACCCAAACCCAAATGCGCTAATTTTGATAATTGAAAACCCTTCTTCCCACTAGTGAATAAATTACCAATTTCGCCTTCATCTTTCTTTTTATTCTTATATTCCACCAAAGTTTTCAATAAATCAGCTAACGACCAGTTGGTCATAATTAAAAATCCAGCAATGCCTAAAGTAAAAAACAACACCAAACTACCCACTGGCGAAATTAAATTATTTAAATTGAGTGATAATTTACTGCCCACCTCGCCAGCTTTGGTTAAACCCAAAGTAGCAAACATCAACATTAAAGTACCCAGTAAAACGTGGGGCTTGGACCAGCTCCACTTGGTTTTGAACATACTCAAGCCCGCAGAGATGAAAACAAAAGGTAAAAAGATAGCTGCCAAACCTAATTTGTCCTGAAAGAATAAGTTTACTCTTTGCAAGACTGAGCCCTGACCGGAAAAAGAAATCATCACTAAAACACCCAGCATCATCAAAAACACACCAGCCACCGAATGTAGGGTTTCTGGGGGGATAACCAGTTTTAACTGTTTCTTGTTGCGGCGTTTTCTTCTTCTGGCCATAATTTTAAAATATCTTTACAAAAAAAGTTATAGGATACTTTTCACACAAAGTCAAGTCTGACTCATCCGGCAGACGAGCAGAACCCCCGCCTAGACGGATTTCTGCCTGGTATTAAATATAGCACAGGAAGAATTACGAATTAAATAGTAAAGCAGTCTGGCAGTATCTCCTACTATTTCTTTAAACATCCATAATCACCGGAATGATCATTGGTTCGCGACGAATGACCTTGTAGAGTTTGCGACCCAATTTGCGCTCCAAGGCTTCTTTAATATCTTGATCATTTTTCTTTTTACCCAAACTATTAATGATTCCAGCCGTTTCGGTCTCGATAAACTTAATCACTTCTTCCGCTTCTTTCATAAACACGAAACCTTTGGAGATCACTTCTATTTTTTCTAGATCCAACCGACCATTGCGACGCGGAATAACCAAAACAATCATGCCTGACTGGCCCATTGAGCGCCGATCAGATAGAACAATCGGCCCAACATCACCAATCCCCAATCCATCGACGGTTCTGGGTTTAATCTCGATCGTATCCACGATTTTTACTTCGTTATCACTGAAACCCAAAATTTCTCCAACCTTGGGAGTGATGATTTTGTCTTTGGTATAACCCAAAGATTGAGCTACATATTCGCGGAACTTAGCTCGGTGACGATCCTCTCCACCAATCGGCATCAAATACTTGGGATGTAAAAGTTTAGCCACAATGCGTTGCTCGGCGGCACTGGCATGACCGGACTGATGCAAAAGTGGATTGACGTCGGGATAAATGACGTTCACTCCGTTGCCCGCCAGCTCGTTGATAGCTCGATAGTAAGCAATTTCATTACCAGGAATGACATTGGCAGAAAAAACTACCTTATCATCAGGCAAAATCTGCACCTGACGATGCTCACCATAAA
>JBDRPH010000074.1:0-3372 GCA_043827245.1 Minisyncoccota bacterium
TCACTTATTTATTTGAAAACTTCATTTTTGAGATTCATCACCATGAAGAAAATCAGCACGCTCATCATACCTCTGCCGTGCCTTTAGTAATTTTTGGTGACACTATTCATAATTTTATTGATGGTGCCACCATTGCTGCCACTTATATGGCCAATCCCGCACTGGGTGTCACCACCACCATTTCTACCTTTTTACATGAAGTACCTCATGAAATGAGTGACTTTGGGGTCTTACTTCAAGCTGGCTGGCGCAAAAAACACATTATTTTGATTAATGCCATCTCGGCTTCAGTCTCGTTTTTGGGAGCTTGGTCAGTTTGGTGGCTAGCCGAAGAATTGGCCATCATTGGTTATCTATTAGCAATTTCTGCTGGCATCTTTTTATACCTTGCCGCCAGTGATTTTTTACCAAAACCAAACAGTCACATTTCACCAAAAAAAGAAGTGGGAGTAATGTTGATGGGAATTTTGATAATGATGATTATTTTTAAATTAGTGCCTCATTGATTTCTCAAAACCCAACCGTCAAAACATCTTCAAAAAATCCCGCGGAGAACGAACTATTAAATCAGCTTGTGTAGTCGTAGCTTCGCCCCACCAATCCATCAAAACTGTTTTTAACCCCAATTTTTTGGCAGGCACAATATCGGTATTCTCCTTATCACCAAGATAAACAATCTGCTCAATGGTAAAAGGTGTTTGCTCCCATAGTTGCGCAAAAGCCTCTGGTGCTGGTTTATGAATCCCGGTTCTTCCTGAAGCAAAAATAGCAGAAAACAAATCTGAGGATAAACCAGTCGCCTTTAATTTCTCTCGCACTGACTCTTGGGTGTTAGCATTGGTGAGTAGAGCATGCTCTCTCCCCTCTTCTTTAAGCTTAATAAACATTTTTTTTAATTGAGGATCAGGATCTATATATTTACTCAAATCAAAACTGTCCCAAAAATCAATGAAAAACTGTTCTCCTTCTATTCCCAATTTATTAAGCACTTCCGTAGTGCTGTGCAGTTGCGCATACATTTTTGCAAATTTTTGTTGAGCCTCATCAGTAGAAATTTTCAAGTGTTGAGCAATAGTAGTTATCCGTGCCTGGTCGATTTCGTCGGTCACTTTTGATAGAGGTGGATAAAGCGTGCCATCCAAATCCCAAGCTATTAACTTGATCTTTTTGAGCCAAACAGGAGGTGATTTTTTCATGAGTAATACAATATACAATAATTCTTCTATAGACATAAACAGAGTAAAAACTTTGTGTTAAGACAGCTCTTTATGCTATTCTCATAATAGTAATAATTAAAAAGGAGGATATGGCAAATAAAACTAATAAGTTCGCACACAATCCAGGAATGGGAATGGTCATTTCATACATTATATTCTGGTTGACCAACATAATGGTCCTGTGGCTAGCCGCTCGTTGGTTCCCACAATACATTGTGCTGGGCACTCTCAGTTTGACTACTACTTGGGCACTATGCTTGAGTATGAACGAGCTTGCTCTAATTAATACGCTGTCCAAGCCATTCTTTAGGCATCAATGTAATAAAAAACTGATTAACATGGGTGGGTTAAAAAGCTCTTTTATAGTCAATTTTATAGGCGTGTGGACCATCACTCGCTTTGCAGAAGTCTTTGGTCTGGGAGTAACTTCTTGGGTGGTTGTTGCCTGGCTAGCAATAGCTCTAAGCCTAGTTCAAAGAGCGATAATGATGAAACTAAAAGGATGCTCTGCTAAATAAAAGAGCAATCTCTACGGATCATCAATAGGCAAACGCTTATCTTGAATTAACTTCTTAAATCAATTTAAACTATAGACCGGTCGATCTCTAAGCTCGTCTCTAAGCTAGAAAGACAGTCTATCCAAAATTGTTTGGAGTAGATTTCTTTCTACTGGGGATGTTGTAACCTCACCAGTATCATCAACCAAAGCTATTCTTCTGGGAACTTGGCGATTGAAAATTCCTAAGAATTTCCTTTGCGTCGGAGCTTGAAGCTCGTACACCAAGCCATCTTCTGTTGCATTGATGATAAGTTCTCCCAATTCATCGATGGGAAGGTTGGCCTCTTCTGCTGTAATGAGGCCTGCTTCCTCCATTCTGAGGATTGCTTGATCTGGTAAATTATAAAGAACATGCTCTAGACCAGAAGGAGTGGTAACTGTTACTAAGTTAGTAACGGGATCTATAGTGAAGGCGGCTCCCTGAGACAAACTTGCATTAGACTGTCTAGATTGCAGCATGGTCTGCATCATGCCCTCTTCTCCTTGATTCTTCACCTGCACCATTTCTGTGGCTCTCAACTGACGTTCTTCCGCCAATTTTTCTCGATAAGTCATCAGTTTAGGATCAGCCTCATCAACGTGAAGCATCAAACCATTGCCTTTAACTGCCGGAGAAAACTCTCTTTCTTCCACTTCGTTTTCAACATTTTCCTGAGCAACAGCCTGCGTGCCAGCACGCGCTGCTCCTCCCTGAGCTCCTACAGCCGACGCTATTGACGGAGCGGCCAAGAAGGAAATGATAATAGCTGCTAACAAAGCCTGAGAAGGTTTTTTCATAATGTCTCCAGTATAGATTTTTTGGTAAAAAAAGCAATGTTTGAAGCTATTGCTGTCCTAAGTCTCAATTGAACCCCTAGCTCGACAGCAGCAGCCAAGTGGCTTTCTCACCCGGAGACAAGCCCTTCGATTTATAACGAGCATAAACTTTTTTAAATTGAGGCTGCAGCTTGCCCCGCTCGTAGCTAGTAATTATCTTGGGGTGGATATAATATTTTCGACAAACTTGAGTGGTGTTACCCAGGTGATCGGCCACCTGCTCCACTACTTCCGTGATCACCTGCTGTTGCTCTTTTTCTTGATCTTCCTGATCTAATTGATAGAACAAATCGCCAGCCAAAGTAGTGCCTCCCCAAGTACGAAAGTCCTTGGCTGATAGCGCCTCACCGGTCAGTTCCTGAAGATATTCATTAACATCTCGAGAATCTACTCGTTGACGTTGCTGATTTTCATCCAAATATTGGAAAAGCTCATAGCCTGGTAATTCAATGCATTCTTTGACGGTCTGCGCGACTCGCGGGTGACTGATGTCCAGCTCATGATAAACCCCGCTTTTGCCTTTAAAACTAAACTTAATCTTGTCGCCCCTTACCGCCACGTGTTTATTGCGCAGAGTAGTCAAACCATAAGATTGATTTTCTTTTTCATAAGTCTTGTTGCCAACTCTAATAAAAGTGTGTTCCAGCAGCCACACTACCGTAGCCAAAATGCGCTGCTTGCTCAATTGATGCTGACGCATGTGTCCAGCAACTGTTTGTCGCAAAGTAGGCAAAATCTCACCAAAACGCACCATTTGATCAAACTTATGCTTCTGATTCT
>JBDRPH010000075.1:0-9448 GCA_043827245.1 Minisyncoccota bacterium
ATTGAGCAAACTAAGGCCCAGATAATTGAGTTTATCAAAACTACTTATGACCGGGCTGGCAAAAGAGTGGCAGTCATTGCTGTTTCGGGAGGTATTGATAGCGCAGTGGCACTGACTCTTTTGACCGAAGCCCTCGGGGAAAATCAGGTTTTTCCAGTTTTTTTGCCTTACCGTGTGCAAGACATGTCCGACGCCAAAGAGATTGCTCGCTGGAATAAAATTCCGGAAGACAATTGGCGCGAGATTCCCATTGGTGACTCGGTTGATCAGCTGGCTCACAATTTATTAATCGACGTAGACGACCAAGTTCGACTAGGCAACATTATGGCTCGTGTCAGGATGATTGCCGTTTTTGATCTGGCCAAAAAAATGTCTGCCTTGGTGTGTGGCACGGAAAACAAATCAGAACACTACTTGGGTTATTTCACTCGCTTTGGCGATGGAGCTTCAGATGTGGAGCCAATCTTGAGCCTTTACAAAACTCAAGTGAGGTTATTGGCAGACCACTTGGGATTGCCAGAGAAATTTCTTGACAAGACTCCCTCAGCTGGTTTATGGACAGGACAAACCGACGAGCAGGAACTAGGTTTTTCTTATGCAGACGCCGATTTGGTATTAGTGCAGTTAGTTGATCAAAAAAAGCAATTAAATGAAGTTATGGGAGTTGATGCACAAGTAGCCAAACAAGTGGTTGAACGAATGAAAAAAATGGCTTTTAAGCATCAAGTGCCATACACATTAAAGTAAGTCGGCCAATCGATTTCCAAGCAGATTGCTTTAGCGTATTTCTACATCAGCCCCACTCAAATTTTTCAGCACGCGCTCAGCTTCTTTTTTTAGACGAGCAAAACCAGCCTCTAATTCTTCAGAGGAGCGATCTCCTTTTAAAATAAAGAATGATAATGAAGCTGGAATATTTAGTTGATTATAACCGGGGTGTAGATGCACTAAGCCTCTATCGAACAGCGGGTCTTTGTAGTAGTCACCGATTTCAATATTAATAGTTCCAACAATCCCAGTTTTTGGATCTGCAGAAACACTATGAGAACCCTCAATTGACCTTTGTGAGATTCCTTGTTCATTTTCTATTTTTAATAGAAGTTGTTCGGAATTATCAAAAAGATTCTTACTCAGTTTAGCCCCGACTGTAAATGAAAGCTTTATGGAAACTCGACCAAATATTTGAGGATTTTCTTGAAAATAAGCCAGAACTTCGGCAAGAGAATTAAAGTCTTTATCAACTCTCTTGGCTTCTTTTCTTTTGAAAAGTTCTTCATTTTTTCTCAGTCCTTCTCCTCCGCCGATTGGCATATCTTTCCTTTGTTTTATTTATTAAAAATTCTTCAAGAATAATACTTAAATAATCAGACTATGTCAAATAAAGAAATATTCAAACAAGGTCTTACTAGACAGATCAGTTAAGTTTCCTTACATTAGCTGTAAACCGTTATGTTCAAATATTTACCAGTCAATCAGCGTACGCCAGACAATCAATACAAGGCTCTCTTGAGAGAAATTCTGGATCAGGGAGTGAGAACTGATACGCAACTGGAAACAGACGCTCTGACCCTGATGGGCGCCAAACCGATGCACTTCAAACTAGAAAACGGTTTTCCGATGATTACTGAGCGCAAGATTAGCGAAAAGATGTGGACGCAGGCCGTGGGTGAGATCTTGGGTTTTATCAATGGCGCTCGCACACTCAAGCAATTGGAAGAGTTTGGCTGTTTCTGGTGGGCTCCCTGGGGAACAGAGGCGAAGTGTAAAAAACGTGGTTTGGAGACGGGTGATCTGGGTCCAGGCTCGTATGGTGCGGCTTTTCATGATTTTCCGACCAGTGAAGGCAAACCGCACAATCAATTCAAAGACATCATCGAACAAATCAAAGAAAAGCCGCACCTGCGCACGCACTTCATTACTCCTTGGATTCCTCAATATATAGCTCGCGGAGAAGGCAAACAGCAAAAAGTGGTGGTTTGTCCCTGTCACGGCTGGATTCACTTGCGCGTGCTGAATGGCAAATTAACCCTGCACATGTTCCAGCGCTCTGGTGATGTGCCGGTGGGTGTGCCGGCCAATATGGTCCAATATGCGGCGCTTTTAATGGCCATTGCCCAGGTGACCGGTCTGGAGCCTTACGAATATGTGCATACTATTTCTGACGCTCACATTTATGTTGATCAAATTTCCAGAGTAGAGGAGATGCTGGGTCGCGAAGATCGAGTTTTTCCCACTATGACTCTTAAAAATAAACACCAAGATATTTTCAAATATCGCCACACTGATTTTGAATTGAGCGATTACAATCCACATCCTGGCATTTGGGATTTTCCAGTTTCTATTTAAATTAATTTTGTAGCCAATCTTAAAAATTTTTAGTATTAAATCTGATAAACTTACTCATAACAATGCCTTTAGCCAAATCCACCAAATACACTGGTCCAACTGCTTTTGTAGATATTGACAACACTCGCGAACCAGAGCAGGTCAAGGTGATGGAGCAGATTGTCGAGAGCGGAGAGTGTCCATTTTGCTTAGCCACAATCAAGAAATATCATCGTACGCCAATTTTAAAAGAAACCGATCATTGGCTTTTAACTAGAAACGCCTGGCCCTATGACAATACTCGTGAGCATTTTTTAATCATTCTCAAACCTCATAAAGAACGTTTGAGCGAACTCAGTTCTGAAGAAGGAGCTGATTTTTTTCGATTGATGGCTTGGGCAGAACAAGAATTTGATTTGCCTGGTGGAGGCTTGGCAATGCGCTTTGGAGACACGAATTATTCGGCAGGCACGATCAAACATCTGCACGTTCAATTAATTGTGCCAGACATTGATAAGCCAGGCTTTAAGCCCGCTCGTTTTAAAATTGGCAAAGGATAGGTTACTTAACTTGGATTAGTTCCACATCGTTGGCTTTTAAAATTGTTTCACCATCTAGCAAACTATAGCCATCGCGGAAAAACACTCGTTTAATACCACTGTAAGCCACTTGTTTAGCACAAACTGGACAGGGAAAAGTAGTGACATAAAGATCAGCTCCCTTGAGAGGAATGCCAAGTTTGGCGGCTTGAGCGATCAAGAAAGCCTCAACATGGATAGCGGTCGAAACCTTGAGATACTCACCTTGATAGAAATTAGCTCGCGGATCGCCTGCGAAATAGGCTTCGTATTCTGTTGGGGTGTGTTGATTGTGGGCTTTGAGTAGTACAGTTTTGTCTTTGAAAATTACCCCGCCAACCTGTCGCCACCAGTCATCACTCTTGTCAGCTTCTTGTTGAGCAATGGCCATCATTGTTTGATCAAATTCTTTGTTCGAAATTTTGGAATATCCCTGTAATTCATTCTTTTTTAATGATGATTTTTTATCCCATCTGAGGAAAGAAGGAGCGAACAAAACCCGATTATGACCGAAGTATTTTTTCGCCAAAAGACGACTAATTTCTTCATTGGGGAAAATTAATTGAGCAGTAGTTTTTTGTAAAGTTGAAATTGATGAGGGAGTGAGTAGCTCGATTTTTTTAAATTGACCCCAAACTTTCAGCAAGCTCTTAATTTTGGCTGGAGCAAGTGCTCGGATGTCTTTGCGCAGGGCTGGCAATTTGGGAGCTAGTTCTCGATCAATCAACCAAAGCTCATTGACCTCTGGGAATTGGGCGAAAAATTGTCGATAACCTTCGTGAATGACTGGAACGTAGGCCACTAAAACTTGACTTTTTTTGGCAGCAATTAGCTTATTTTTTATCGCCTTTGAGCTCACTTAAAGCCTCCTCAATGGTGTTAACTAATTTTTCAGTTAAAGACGACTTGATTTTTTGTGCAGTCTCCAACTGCATTAGTCGTAGCTTCGCACTGGTACTGGTGGTAGCCATGGGTTTGAGCACTACGACTTTGGTGCAAATTTTCTCTAGTTCTTTAATTTGTTCTGGCGTGTAGGTTTGCTTAGTAGCAATCAATACATCTGGTTTAATGATCTTGATTAATTCCCATTTGGGAGCATTAAGGCTTTTCAAGACCACCAGATCTACATACTCTAGATGAGCCAGCATTTCCAGTCTTTCATCTTGAGGAACAATCGGCCGACCTTCGCCTTTACGCAGACGGATTTTTTGATCGCTATCTACGCCGACGATCAAAACAGCGCCATGTTTTTTGGCCTCTCGACAATAGCGGGCGTGGCCGATGTGCAACATATCAAATGAACCTTGAGTGAGTACGATTTTTTTCTTGGCTCGGCGCTGTTTTTGGACAAACTCAGCTACGGCTTGGTAGTCACGAGCGATCTTGTGGCCATTCGGTGCTTTGGTCATGAATGTGATGATTGTACAATACCTCAGAATGAAAGTGATGACAATCAAAACACCAGTGGTTAAGCCCGGAGAGAATTTAGAGCAATTTTTAGTGGCACAGATCAGGGAATTGCCGGAAAAAAGTATTTTAGTGATCACTTCCAAAATCATTAGCTTTGCTCAAAATAGATTAGCGCCGGTAAAAGCTAACGATCGTGATGAAAAGCATGCGCTTGCTCGTCAGGAGGCGGATTTATACCTGGATCCTGCTAAGTCAAAATATGACATCATGCTGACCATCAAAGACTCAATCTTGGCAGTTAATGCTGGCATTGATCAGTCTAACGCCGACGGACAGTATGTACTTTGGCCAGAAAATTTACAGCAAACCGTCAATCAGCTCTGGCAGTTCTTGCGTCAGCATTTTCAAGTCAATCAACTGGGAGTGATCGTCACCGATAGTAAGACCATGCCCTTGCGCTGGGGAGTAACTGGTACGGCGATTGCTCATTGTGGTTTTCAGGCGCTGATTAATAAGATTGGCACGCCTGATATTTTTGGCAAACAGCTAGAAATGACCCAGATTAATGTGATGGAGGCGGTGGCAATCGCGGCGGTCTTTGAGATGGGGGAGGGAAATGAGCAGCAGCCACTGGCGATCGTCTCAGAAATCTCTCAACCGATTGAGTTTCAAGACAGACCGCCGACTGAGGAAGAATTAGCTAGCTTAATTATTGATCCGGCGGATGATGTTTATGCACCAGTCTTGATGAGTGCTGACTGGCAGAAAGGAGGCGGTCAACATGACTAAAGAAAAAATTCACGTTTTCGGCATTGCGGCTATTAGCAGTGATGGTTTTATCGCCCAGAATAAAAAACAAGTTTCGACTGATTGGACCAGTAAAGAAGATAAAGATTGGTTTTGGCAACGCACTGCCCAGGCGGGCGCAGTAGTAATGGGTAGCACTACTTTTTTTGCTACTCGTAAGCCCGGCTGGCCACTGCCTGACAGAATGAATTATGTGCTCACTGGAGATTCGACATCAGTTTGGGATCGTTACCCAACCGATGAAGAGCGAGACATCGTTGGGCAGAAAGCTAATCTTGTTTATTTAACCGCTAGCCCTCAAGAATTAATTGAGCGAGCGGTGGCTGATCAATTTGTCGAGCTAGCAGTTTGTGGAGGAACGAGTGTTTATACGGACTTTCTGCCTTTCATGCAAACTTTCTATTTAACTAGAGAACCAGTTGAATTGGACAAAGGCTTGCCCTTAATTAAAAACACCAACCTCGAAACTTTAGAAGAATTATTAAATAAGGAATTTGAACTAATAGAAGAAATTAAACTCAATGACCAGGGGACTTTTCGTCAAACTTGGCAAAGAAAGACTCAATCATGAAAGTACAGATCAAGCGTTTTGACAAGAACTTGCCTTTACCAGAGTACAAAACTGAAGGAGCGGCGGCTTTCGATTTATATGCCAGGGAGCAAACCACTATTCCTGCCAGATCAGTTAAGCTAGTACCGCTCAATATTGCCCTGCAATTACCAGAAGGTCATTGGGCTTTATTGTCAGCTCGTAGCTCCTTGCATAAAAAAGGCTTAATGATGGCCAATGGCATTGGAGTGGGAGACTATGATTATCGAGGTGACAATGATGAATACCGGGCGGCTTTATACAACTTCACTGATCAGTCAGTGACTGTGGACCAAGGCGAGCGAATTGTACAAATGATTATTTTAAAGCGTGAGCGAGCAGAATTTTTAGAGCAAGCTCAATTAAATACCAAAGATCGTGGCGGTTTTGGTAGTACTGGTCACTAATTAGCCAATTTCATTAATTAGATATTTTTTGTTCTTTATTCAAAAAAAGATTGATGTCGAAGTGTGTTTGATAAGCGAATTCATAGCATTGGTTTTTTTCGGGTTGTGTGCCGGAAAACTTTCCTGTATTAATTATGCATCTTACACAAGCTGTTGTAGAAAATAAATAATCTATGCCACAACATATTGTGTTTTTTAAATAATTAATTAGGAATAGTCAGTGTTGAGACGTAAGGCAGAACAAACCGAAGTTTCGTCAAATTGGAGGGATGATCCACATCCTTTTTATCAACTGGTGGCAAACTTTTTGGATGGCAATGGTTACGAGCCAGCCACACTACCGGAGCTAAATCTAGATTTTTGGCAAGGAGCTCCTCCCAAAGAAATAATTCTTGCTACTGGCAGTACCAGGAAAGCTCTCATGTTGAGTGTAGTGCTCAATAAAATTGACTTGCCCTTTCTTTTTCCAATGGATTATCAGCGCTTTACTACCGAAAACATTCGCAATGGAAATGGTTCTTTGCAACACAAAGTATTGCTTGGTTTTTATGAAGGAGTACCAGTCTATGCTCACTCAGCGGCGGCTGGAGAAAGTGCCGCCAACAATCCTCGTCAAGAAGCACTAAATAAAGCTCAGTGGCTAGCCAATCAAAGTCCATACAAGGATGATGCAGAAGATTATCTGGTAATAACCACGGATGCAGTCGATTTTCCAGATAAAAATGGCAATGGTAAATTAGATGAAGAAGCTGAGGGATTGGGCAAACCGATGAACGAGCCTGATTATCCTCAAGCCAATTTTCTACAAAGGACGAATAAAAGCATCCTGCATTCTTTGGGAGAAAAAATTCATCAATGGCAAGTCAAAAAATTTGATAGAGAATATATTGAAAAAAATTATCAGGTTGAAGTAGAGCTAATTCACGTCAACTCGATTGCTCTTTTGGAAATTATGGCTCAAGAATCATTGGAAGTAATTGAAATCTGGGATGTGATAATTCGCAAACTGATGACTACTGAGTCACTTGAAAAAATGCATGTTTATCCCGATCAGGGTGGAGGAGGTGCTTCTCAACAAAACCAAAACTGGGAAGTAGCAGAAGAAGTTTTGGCTACCCTGGATGAGGAAACTCAAGGATTGTTAGCTCCATATTTTGAACAAGATCCGGAATTTTTCAAAATGTTAGTGCTTTTTCAGATTTCTGGTATGCCGGCAATGAACATTTTGCACGAAATTGAAAAATGGGCTCAAGATAGGGCAAACAGAACCAGTGAGACCGTTGTATTTGAGCAAGAAAACCAGTAAAGTGGGTGAAATATGAAACACAATAAAGGAATCTTAATTGCGTTGGAAGGCGGGGAGGGTGGTGGAAAAACCACGCAAATTATTCGTTTGACCAATCAGCTTAAAAAAGTAGGCAAAGACGTAGTTTCAGTCAGAGAACCAGGCGGAACAGTGATTAGTGAGCAGATTCGTGAAGTGGTGTTGTCCAATAAAAATATTGGTATGAAAGATACTACTGAGGTGCTTTTGTTTCAAGCAGCGCGCGCTCAAATCTATAGTGAAATAGTTATTCCAGCTCTTGAAGCAGGCAAGATTGTGCTGATGGATCGCACGCGTGACAGCAGTGTGGTTTATCAGGGTATGGTGCGAGGTTTCGGCAGAAAATTAATTGAACAACTCAATGAAATTTCTACTCAAAAAACTACGCCGGACTTAACCATCTTGCTTGATGTGTCTGTGAAGGTTGGTTTGGAGAGGCGCAATGGCTCTGGCAAAGTTGATCGTTTGGATATGGAGAACAGTGGCTTTCATGAAAAAGTGCGTCAGGCCTATTTAACTTTGGCCAAAGAAAATACTAACAAGCGTTGGATTATAGTTGACGCGGAAAAATCAGAAGACGAAGTACAAAAAGCACTGTGGCAGATAATTTCCCAAAAACTTTCTTTATAATTTTCTGATATGCTTTGATTTATTGATTGGTATGCAAAATGCAAAAACTTCCTAAAGCAGTTACTAGATTGATCGAAAAATTCGAGCGATTGCCGGGCATTGGTCCAAAATCTGCTCAGCGATTGGTATTCTATTTGCTACACAATCCAGATCACGAACTAGAAGATTTTGCTGAAAAACTTACGGCTCTCAAAAAAGAAACAGTGATGTGTAAGATTTGTCACAACGTGGCAGAACGCAATCCTTGTGACATTTGTAGTGATAATTCTCGAGATAAAACTTTACTTTGTGTGGTAGAGCAACCTCTGGATTTATTAGCTATCGAACGATCAAATAAATATGACGGGTTGTATCATGTTTTGCACGGCTCGATTTCACCACTCAATAATATTGGTCCAGAACAACTTTTTTTGCGTGATGTGCTCCAGCGCCTAGATGGGGTGGAAGAACTAATCTTGGCTACCAATCCCACTATGGAAGGCGAAGCAACAGCTCTTTACATCATGGAGATACTCAAAAATAATTCCAATGGACAGTTTAAAGATATTAAGTTGACTCGTATTGGCCATGGTTTGCCGATCGGGGCAGACATCGAATACGCGGATGGAGTTACCTTGGCGCGAGCTCTAGAGGGCCGGCGAGAAATGTAACTTAATTGAGCTGTGCTATACTTTAAAGTAGATGGAAGCCCGCCTCAAGCTTCAAGCAACCGACTGTTTTTCCTCAAGAAATGAGAGAAAAAGGTCGGTTTTTTTGAATTTATTTTGAATTAAAAAAAGTCAGATAAAACAGTAATAAGTAGCAGCCGAGGAGAATACATGAATATCCTAGTCCAAGCCAAAAATATGAAAACTACCAAGGCCCTGCGAGCATTTATTGAGTCTCAATTGGATAAAATTAAAAGACTTGGCGTGCCAGTGCAAAGAGTACAGGTGTTTTTGGAAAACGTGACTAGAAAGAATAATGATCCGCATCGCGCTACGGTGCAGTTGGTAACAGACATTCCCAAAAGAGGTCGTATTACAGTAGAAAGCAAGACACACGATCTTTATTTAGCAGTAGGTGAGGCTACTAATTCGCTGATGCGGTATCTACGTAAAGAAAAAGAAAAACACCATGATCAAACTCGCCGACAGCGAAGAAAAATGAAAAATGAAATTAGTGAATAGCTCTTGCTTGAGCACACCAGGTTTAGTATCGTGGAGACATGAATGATAACAACACCACACTAGATCCCTCTCAAGTTCCTGCCCCAGATCTTTCAGCTCCAGATCCTTCAGTTCAAGACCCCCTAGCGGCGCTAGAGGAGGTTCTAAAAGGCTCTCAAGAATCGACTAAACAAGCTGATCAAGTTGATAATTCGGTTGACGATCAAGCC
>JBDRPH010000076.1:0-6819 GCA_043827245.1 Minisyncoccota bacterium
ACTCAAATTAAGGTGACTTTGCCCAGACAGCTATTGATTCCCATCAAAAAAAGAGCTGATAAATACGGCCTATCTCTATCAGCTTACATTAAACATTTAGTTTTCAATGATGTCCGTAGTTTAGAAAAACAACTTGAAAGCATGGACTTACCTACCCACCAAATGAGTGATGAGACTGAAAAAACCATGGAGCAAGCGCGCAAAGAATATCTTCAAGGAAAAACCAAGAGTTACAGGTCTTGAAAGAATTCTTTAATAAACTGTAACTATGGAAATTTTTTATACGGAGTTTTTTAATAAGAAATTAATTAAACTCACCGCCCGAAATTCACGATTGGAGCACCAGCTCAAAAAACAGATTGAATTATTAAGATTTAATCCAGATCATCCTTCTCTAAAACTTCACAAACTTCAAGGCACTCGACGTAATTATTATGCAATTTGGATAGAAAAAAACTTAAGAGTAGTTTTTACTTTTACTTCTAGAGGAATTTTACTGGGAGATCTTTTAGCGCACGACGAGTACTGATAACGTATAATTCAGGGATATGTCTCGCAAAAAATTTCTATTGGTAGATGGTCACGCTTTGATTTATCGCTCTTTTTTTGCTTTCCCCAAAAGTTTTACTCGACCAGACGGTCAAATGATTAATGCTGTTTATGGTTTCTCACGCATTTTATTGACAGCCATCCGCAATCTCGATCCCCTCTACATGGCCGTCACTTTTGATCATCCAGCACCCACCAATCGCACTAAAGACTTTGAGTTTTATAAAGTTAACCGCCCCAAAATGCCAGAGGAATTGCGGCCGCAAATCGCCATCATTCAAGAAGTAGTAGCGGCACTCAATATTCCACAGTTCAAACTAGAAGGTTATGAGGCAGATGATTTGATTGGTACTATTAATGCCAGAGTTGAAGAGCGCGACAAAACTTTGTTGACTGTGATTTTAACCGGCGATCAAGATATGTTTCAGTTAGTAGACAACGACACTCATGTTTACTTACCAGGCAGAGGAAAGGGTCAGGAAGATACGGAATATGATGAAAAATTGGTTAAAGGAAAGATTGGCGTGCGTCCTGACCAAGTGATCGAGTTAAAAGGCTTGATGGGCGATAGCTCGGACAACATCCCTGGTGTAAAAGGAGTTGGTCCCAAAACAGCCGTTGCGCTCATCGAGAAATTTAGCTCAGTTGATGGAGTTTATGAAGCGCTAGACAAACAGCTTGACGACCCAGTCTTCACGCCTTCGCTAATAAAAAAATTGACTACTGATCGAGAAAATGCTTTCTTGAGTCGAGAATTAGCTACGATTGTCAAAAACTCACCCATCAAGTTTAGACTGGAGGATTGCGCCGTAACCCAATACAATAAAGAAAAAGTGGTGTCTGTTTTTCAAGACTTAAACTTCAAATCATTAATCAGCTTATTGCCCAAAGATGAATTTGAAACCACTGTTCAGGAGGCATTGTTTTAATGAAAATAGCTTTAGTTCATGATTATTTGCGAGAGTTTGGCGGAGCAGAGCGAGTGTTGATGGCGCTACACGCGATGTTTCCAGAAGCTCCTGTTTACACTGCTTTTTATGATCAAAAATCCTTGGGTCTGCACGCAAAACACTTTGCTGGATGGAACATTCACGAAACTTGGTTAGCCAAGGTACCATTAATCAAAAAACTCTATTCGCCCCTCCGCTTTTTGGCTCCCAAGGCTTTTGCTGATCTGGATTTATCCAAATTTGACTTGGTTATTTCTTCTAGCAATGCTTATTTTGCCAAAGCAGTTAAAGTGCCGCATGGCAAGCATTTTTGCTATTGTCACACTCCACCCAGGGTTATGTATGGCTACTCAGTGATGAGTGAGTGGCGAAGTAATCCTTTATTGCGTTGGGCGGGCACGCTTTTGAATCATTTCTTGCGAGTAATTGATCTCAAGGTTTCCCGCGAAAATGTAGATGTTTTTATTGCCAATTCTGAAGAAACTGCCCGCAGAATCAAGAAATTTTACAAACGTGATTCGATAGTGATTCACCCGCCAATTGAAATTCCCCGGAAACCGAATTTGGTCCCCTCAGCTGATCGTCCTTTTTATCTTTATGCTGGTCGTCTGACTTTTTCCAAACATCCTGAGTTGGCAGTAGCCGCTTGTAACAAACTTAGTTTGCCACTCAAAGTAGTAGGTTTGGGAAAAATGGATGAAAAATTGAGAGAAATTGCTGGTCCCACCATTGAGTTGCTCGGCGATGTCTCAGATCAAGAGTTAGAAAAACTTTATGCTCAAGCCAAGGCGCTCATTTATCCCTCTGAAGATGAAGATTTTGGCATGGTGCCAGTTGAGGCAATGGGTTGGGGAACGCCAGTGATTGCTCATCGTTCAGGCGGACCGCAAGAAACAGTAGTAGAAGGCAAAACAGGTCTCTTTTTTGACAAATTAACCATTGCGGATTTAGTCAAAGCTTTGCAAAAATTTCAAAAAACAGTCTTTTCGCCAGCCAAAATTCACCAGCACGCTTTCCAATTTGATCAAGAAGTTTTCTCCAGGAGTATTAAGCGAGTAATTTCCCAAAAAGCTTGACTTTTTAGCACTCAATCCGTATTATTGCTAATACTATGATTGATCTAGTTGCACGTCAAATCCAGATCCTCCGAGCTATCATCGAAGAGTTTATTGAAACAGCCAATCCAGTTGGCTCTGATACGATTGACAAGAAGTACAACATTGGTGTTTCTCCGGCTACTATTCGCAATGAGATGGTTTATCTGACCAAACAAGGTTATTTGCAGAAAGCACACACTAGTGCCGGACGTATTCCCACTCCTTTGGCCTTGCGTCTTTATGTCAATGAGCTGATGAAAGAAAGAGAGCTGTCAGTAGCAGACGAAGTGAGTGCCAAAGAAAAAATTTGGGAACATAAGGGAGATAAAGAAGATTTATTGCAAGAATCGGCTAAAGTGATGGCTGAAAAAGCTCAAGCGATTGGTCTGGCCATGGATCAAGAACAACATATTTATAGTGCTGGTCTTGCCAACCTACTCAATATGCCGGAATTTTTTGATATTCGAGTCACTCGCAATGTTTTTAACATGATCGAAGAAGAAGGATTGATGCGAGAGATTTTTGAGATGGGCCAGAGTGAAAATCCTGTGCACGTTGTCTATGGTAAAGAGTTAGGTAATAAGGATTTGGAACCAATCAGTATTATTTTTACAGAAATTAATTTTGGCAATCAGCCTTTTACTCTAGGAGTGCTTGGTTCTCATCGCTTTGATTATGCCTATGTTATTCCAATGATTCGGTATTTTCGGGCGCTGATCGAAGAAATTGCCGGCTAATTAATTAATTAATAAAATTTATTCGATATGTCAAAAAAATCAGTCAAATCTCCAGCCAATGTCAGCCAACTTCAAACACAAATAGAGGATTTGCAGACACAATTAACTAAAGTTCAAGAGCAAGGGAAGCGAGCTTTGGCTGATTATCAGAATCTTTTGCGACGCACTCAAGAAGCTCGTTCAAAAATAATGCAAATAGCCAATCAAGAACTCATTGAAGCGCTTTTATTACCACTGGAACATTTAGAGTTGGCAACCGAACAAAGTAGCGATCCAGGGCTCAGAATGGTTTTAGAACAATTTAAGAGAACCTTGGCACAATTCGGTTTGGAAGAGATAGAAGCGCAGGGTAAGGAATTTGACATAGCTACAATGGAGGGATTAGAAGGCTCCGGCCAGGGTAAAAAAGTAGTCAAGGTTTTACGCAAGGGTTATCTATTAAACAATAAGGTAGTTCAACACGCCAAGGTAGTTCTGGGATAGAAATAGCGTTAGCAGTCACTTGACTTGTCTGCTAATTTTGTTAAAATGAAGTCATTATTACTTAAAAACTAATTGGTTTAAAAATAAAAATAAATAAGGAGGAATTATGGCAAATACAGGCAAAATTATCGGTATTGATCTGGGAACCACTAACTCAGCAGTCGCTGTTATGGAAGGTGGTTCTCCCAAAATTATCGCTACGGCAGAAGGTCGCAACACTTTTCCCTCAATCGTAGCTTTTAAGGGTGAAGAAACTTTAGTGGGTGACTCTGCCAAACGTCAAATGGTGATGAATCCCAAATCTACCATCTCTTCAGTGAAGCGTTTTATGGGTAAGAAACTCAAGGATGAGGCAGTCAAAAAAGCTCTCAAACATATTTCTTATGAACTGGGTGAAGGTAAAGATGGCATGGTAGTCGTAAAAGTTAATGGTAAAGATTACTCTCCTCAAGAAATTTCTGCCAAAGTACTAGGTAAAGCCAAAGCTGATGCCGAAAGTTACTTGGGTGAAACCGTTGATCGCGCCGTGATTACAGTCCCGGCCTACTTTGATGATTCTCAGCGTCAAGCTACTAAGCAAGCCGGTGAAATTGCTGGTTTGAAAGTAGAACGCATCGTAAACGAGCCGACGGCCGCGGCCTTGGCTTACGGTCTAGATAAAAAAGGCACCAGCACCATTGCTGTTTATGACTTGGGTGGTGGCACTTTTGATATTTCTATTTTGGAAATCGGCGATGGAGTTTTTGAAGTGAAGTCAACCAATGGAGATACCTTCTTGGGAGGCGATGATTTCGATAGTCGCATTATTGACTATGTGTTGTCGGAATTCAAAAAAGAGCACGGCAAGGATTTATCCAAAGATCCACAAGCAATGCAAAGAATTAAAGATGGTGCAGAAAAAGCCAAGATTGAATTATCATCTGCCGCTCAAAGCGAGATTAATCAACCCTTTATTACTCAAGGTGATGATGGTCAGCCATTGCATCTAACAATGACTTTAACCAGAGCAAAGCTGGAAGAGCTGGTTGATGATTTGATCAAAGGTTCATTTGAGCCAGTCAAAAAAGCTCTCAAAGATGCCAAGCTCGAGCCTAAAGATATTCAAGATATCGTCTTGGTGGGTGGTCAAACTCGGATGCCCAAAATTCAAGCGGAAGTCAAGAAATTTTTTGGCAAAACTCCGCACAAGGGAGTGAATCCCGATGAAGTGGTGGCGGTCGGAGCGGCTATTCAAGCTGGAGTGATTGGCGGCGACGTGTCAGATGTAGTTTTACTAGATGTCACGCCTCTAACGCTGGGCTTGGAAACCTTAGGAGGAGTGCGAACGCCTCTTATTGAGCGCAATACTACTATTCCTACCAGTAAATCACAGATTTTTTCTACAGCGGCTGACAATCAGACTCAAGTAGAGATCAATGTTTTGCAAGGTGAGCGCGAGATGGCGGTCGACAACCGTTCACTGGGACGCTTTATCCTGGACGGTATTCCACCGGCTATGAGAGGTAATCCTCAAATAGAAGTGACTTTTGACATTGATTCTAATGGCATTTTGAATGTTTCGGCCAAAGATAAAACCTCTGGTAAAGAACAAAAAATTACGATTCAAAACAGCACTAATCTTTCTGACGAAGAAGTCGAAAAAATGAAGAATGATGCCGAAAAGCATGCGGAAGAAGATAAGCGCAAAAAGGAATTGGTTGAGTCAAGAAATAAAGCCAGCGGAGTGGCTTTCGAAATGGATAAGCAACTCAAAGAGTATGGTGACAAACTCGATGAAAAAGATAAGGAAGCAATCGAGGAAAATGTCAAAAAACTCCAAGAGCTGGTCGCCAAAGAGGATGCTACTAAGGAAGAGCTAGATAAAGCTTCTGAAGAAACTTTAACTTCAGCTCAGAAACTTGGCGAGGCGATGCAAAAAGCTAACCAAGCCGAAAGCCAACCCAAGGATGAGGCCGCCAAAGGCAAAGCTGACGATAAAAAGTCCAAGGATAAAGATAAAAACAAAGACGACAAAGCTAAGGCTGAAGAAGGCGAAGTAGTTGAAGATTAATCAGCCAAGTTAGCGCATTTCAATTAACTTAATAAAACCCCGCCTTCGGCGGGGTTTTTGTTTATAATTCTCTGCTCGGCAAAGTTTCAAAAAGACGGTATGATCAGTCTGATGAAACTCTCAGCAATTATGCCAGTTTACAATGAAGAAGCCACGATAGTGGAGATCTTGAAGAAATTGATTTCAATTCCCGCAGTGAGCGAGGTGATAGTGGTCAATGATGGCAGTACGGATTCTTCTGAGCAAAAAATCAAATCACTGCTCAAACTCCAACAAAAAGGAGTGAAAAAAATTAAATATTTTGCTAAACAAAATGGAGGCAAAGGCTCAGCTATTCGCCTGGGATTGACCAAAGTCACTGGTGATTACACCATGATTCAAGATGCTGATTTGGAATATGATCCAGATGATATTCCCGAACTGATCAAGCCTATTAAAAAGGGCAGAGCAGAAGTAATTTATGGCTCTCGTTTCCTGGGTCCTCATTCCAATTTGCTGTTTTGGCATCGCTTGGGAAATACTTTTCTCAATCTATTGGTTAATGTTTTGTACAACACGACGCTGTCGGACATGGAGACATGCTACAAAGTTTTGCCCACGAAATTATTTAGATCATTGAATATCCAGGCTAACAAGTTTGATATGGAGCCAGAAATTACCTGCAAAGTCTTGAAGGCTGGTTATAATATTTATGAAGTGCCCATCACCTACGTGGGTCGAGATTTTTCTGAAGGTAAGAAAATTACTTGGCGCGATGGTTTGGATGCGGTGTGGGTGATTTTTTCTTTGCGGTTGAAGCCTTAATTTAATTGAGTTTTTTCAAATTTGAGTTGGGATTTTTTCAATTTTAGTGGGAGTTTTTAAGTTTGAGTTGGGTTTTTTAACCCAAATTTGATCTTTTTTGAATTGGGTCGGATCTTTTTTGAATGGGGTGGGGTTTTTTCAATCCCCGT
>JBDRPH010000077.1:0-2381 GCA_043827245.1 Minisyncoccota bacterium
GACTGCCCGTCCGGCAGGCGGGACAGGCAGAGTAGTGTTTTGTGGGGATGGACTACTGCGAGAACAGGCGGAAGCTTTGGGTGAAGTGAAAGGTTTTGTGGATCCGCGACCATATTTAAAAAAAGCACAAATAGTTTTTGCTGGTGGCTATTTATCGATTCTGGAAGCGTTTGCTTATCGTTGCGTGGTGGTAGCGGCAGAAAAAAATCCTTTGAAAAAAGATTATTACTTACGATCACCTTTCGCCAATTGGATTACAGTGGTCAATAGTCCAGCAGATTTAAAGCGTTGGCTGACGGCTTGGGAAAAAAATCCTCGCTTGGTTCGTCGCTCAATTGAGCAAGCTCACGCTTGGGTAAAAAATCAAACGTGGCAGTCAGTCACGGATCAATATATTAAACTCTATCAGAAACTGGGTTTTAAAAAATTATAAGTGTCTAGCTTTTTTGCGTAACATTTCAAATGAATAAGTCAAAGAATAAAGAGGTGAGGTGGGCAAGTCATGAGCCGGTAAGTAGGCGATTTCTTGTCCTCCGAAACCTCGTTTAAAAATAGATACTCCGGCAAAACGATGACTGGTCTCATCTTTGGGAGCAATACCCCAAAAATTATAGGTAGTGCAACCACGACGCTTAGCTTCCAGGATAGCTGTCCACTGACAAGCATAAGAACCAGGCAAGCGATCATTTTCTGAAGTGGAAATACCATAATGATAGACAGCTTCACGATTGTAAAATAGCACGTAGGCAGTGGCTAGCAATTGATTGTTTAAGTAACTGGAAATCAAAGCGGCTTGATCATCTGCGACAAATACTTGGAATTGTTTGACAAGAAAGTCATAAGAAAAAGGAACGAAGTTGTGTTTCCGAGCTAGTTTCAACTGATGTTCAAAAAATTCTTTTATTTCTTCGGGATTTTTAGAAATTTGAGTAATGATGTTTTTTCTCTCAGCACTGCGTACTTCATAACGAGTATTTTTACGCATCCCGGCCAAAATTTCTTCTTCAGTTTGAGCGAGGTTCAGTTGCAAAGTTAGATCAGCAGTGAGGTGCATTGGTGATGGTTTAATGCTCAATCGGTTAAGTTTTTGACGCAGTTCTGGAGAATCTAGTTCTTGCGGTCGGAAACGAACAAATAAACATTTTTCTTGTTTTGCCAAGCCTTTTAAGAAATCGAATATTTCTGTCAGTTCTTGATCGTTGATGGTTTTCCAGTTAATCAACGGGCCACCGGCCAGTGACAAATAATTGCCTCGTTTGGCTGTTTCTTTGACGATCATGAGAGCGCCGACTGTTTCAGTTTGGTTTGCTACAAAATAGCGAAAGCAGGCTTTGCCTAATTGATTTTGAAATTCTCCCCAACTCCAAGATTGCAAAAAATTGGCTTCAGGTCGCGTGGCGAGATAAGCTTCCCAGGTTTGTTTATCATCGATGAGGTTGAAAGAGAATGACATTTTATTTTTTTTGTTTTTCAAAGTATTTTTTAATTAAATCAATTATTTTTTGAGCATCAGCAATGCTGATTTTTTGGTGAGTAGGCAGATTAATAATAGTGTTGGCCAATTGCTTTGCTCGTGGACAAGAACCAGATTGATAATTAGTTGCGCAATTTAGTTTGCCACAATCTACGGGTGAGCGATACCAGCGATCGGTAAGGTGTATTTGGTGATGTTTGAGAAAATTAAGCAAACTTTGGGGATTATCTGTGGTGGCGGCCAATCTGAGTAGCGAAGCTCGATCAAGATCTGTTGTCTGAGTGATGAGCTGGAGAGGTGTTTCGCTCAAATTTTTCAAATAAAGAGCGGCGATTTTTTGACGATGCTGATGAGCTTGATTAAAGTTTTGGAGTTGTGACAGCGCCAGCTTGGCCAGGCTAGCGGGTAGGGCGGTTGCTTGAGTGGTTGGTGAGGCAGTGGGATTGGTCATTAGCCCCATGATGGTTAGCATTTTATGAATGATTTTTCCCAAACCGATTGAGTAAGTGGCGCGAATCAACCAAGTCCAAAAGGGATAAGCCAAATCTTTAAGAACGGCTGGAGTGGGTGGTGAGCTGAGAGTGGGTAAAGGACTTGACGGTTCACGGAAAATAACGGCGCCACCGCTGACGGCGTCGATCACTTTATCGCGACCAAAAGACAAAATAATGGTGTCGGCAAAACTTCCGAGTGGCTTTGGCTTATCGCCGTCTGAAGCGGTGGCGCCAAAGCCTTGCGCCAAATCTTCAATCAAGATTAATTTGCGCTTGTCGCACCAATGTTTAATTTCGGCAATTTCTGCTGGATGACCCAATGAGTGTTGAACAATAACTGCTCGTACGTGCTGATTTTCTTGATTGCAGCGTTCAAAGCCGCGTTGAAGTGTTTCGACTGTTAGATTAACTTG
>JBDRPH010000078.1:0-3126 GCA_043827245.1 Minisyncoccota bacterium
AAATTTTGTTGGTCAACTGATTAAAGAAAGAAACGTGCTGGATAAAAAGTTTTATGTCATTATTCCCGCCCAACCCATTGAGGTTGGTATGCTGACAGCCAAGTCTATTCTGCCTGGCAAACAAGCTCCAGAGATCACTCAGGAACAAAAAACTGCCGTAATTGAAAAAGGACTGGGAATTTTAGAGCCCAGACGCGATCATCTTGTTGCTCAATTTAATAGAATTGGTCTTTATGCCAGACAGCTAGTTACTCAGGAAATTATTGAGGTTTTTTATAATAACTATAATCCAGAAGCTTCCGAGGGACAGCAAATTACTGATAGTAAAAACTACACCACAGCCATGGTAAATGCGGGCACAACCAAAGCTCCCTCGCTGGCTGAAATTCGTCAACAATTGGATATGAAAAATCAGTTAGAAAAACTTGCTGCCACTAAAGAAACTGAGGCTATTGAAGTAAGCGAAGAACAACCATCAGAACAATTAATCAACCAACCGATCGTCGAGTCAGCCACTCAACCAGCCGAGCAACCAGTTGTTCAATCGGTTGCTCAGCCAGCCGCGCAACCAACCCCTCAACCAACCCCTCAACCGACTAATCAATTAATCACTCCACCGGCAGATCAGTCAGTTAATCAATCAACAGCACAACCGACTCCCGAACAGAGTATTCAACCAATCTCTCAACCGGCCAAAACTGACGAAGTTCCTCTGCCTCCAGTGGCTGAACTTTAAGTCTTTGTTCTCAATCTGGTCAAATACGTTTACAATAAACCCCAATGCCTATTAAGCTACCATTTAAAATTCCATTTTTAAAACAAAATAAACAAGATGAGCCTGTGGTTAGTAGTCAGGAACAGCAAGAAATAGAAAAGCTTAAAGAGTTTTCCCGCGGACTAGTCACCATCCAAGACATCATTGCTCCAGAAGCTATCGAAGTTGATTTTACTTATCAAAAAATAAACTCTACTTACACTAGAACATTATTTGTGGCTGGCTATCCTCGGGCCGTGCCAGCCAACTGGCTCTCGCCACTGATCAACTATCCCAATCAGGCTAGTATTTCGATGTTTATTTATCCCGTTGATTCCTCCGAGGTTCTAGATAATTTAAAGCGCAAAATAACGGAGATGGAGGCGGAAATCCAGTCAGATGTCCGCGCCGGCAAAATTAGTAACATTAATACTGAAATTAAATTAAGTGATGCCCGATCGATTCGAGAGCAACTCGCCGCCGGCGCGGAGCGGTTTTTTCAATTTGGTTTATACATCACTCTTTCTAGTAAAAGCCTCGAACATTTGGACAAAGTAACCAAAAATGTTCAGTCTATGCTCGGCTCACTGCTGATCGTTTCCAAAAAAGCCACCATGCAAATGGATGAGGGTTTTAAATCTACCCTACCCATGGGTGAAGACAATCTATTGGTGACACGCAATATGGACACCACCTCATTGGCCACTACTTTTCCCTTTACTTCTTCGGAGCTAACCATGGAAACAGGCATTCTTTATGGCATTAATGAACACAATGATTCTTTAGTTATTTTTGATCGCTTCAAAATGGAAAACGCCAATATGGTAATTTTTGCCAAATCTGGTGCTGGTAAGTCTTACGCCGTTAAACTCGAGATTCTGCGTCAGTTAATGTTTGATACCGAAGTAATTGTGCTCGATCCAGAAAGAGAATATGAGGAATTAGCAAAAGAAGTGAGTGGAGAATATATCAACTTCACTTTTGGTGGCGAATCAAAAATCAATCCCTTTGATCTTTCTGCTCTTTATGAAGAAGGTGAAAATGAATTGGGCCAAAAAATCCTCTCATTACATGGACTTTTAAAAGTCATGTTGGGCGAAATGACCCCCCAACAAGAAGCTTTACTTGATCGCGCGCTAGTGGCCGCTTATAAAGCTAAGGGAATTACTCCAGATCCTGCCACCCAAACCAATGAACCTCCTCTTATGGAAGATCTTTATAAATCACTAATTGGTATGGAAAACAAAGATGCTGATGATCTATCAGCACGATTGGAGAAATTTATCACTGGCTCTTTCCGCGGTATTTTGGACAAGCCATCAAACATCGACATCGTTAATCAATTTACTGTTTTCTCTGTTAAAGAAATGGAGGAAGAACTGCGACCGATCGCCATGTATATCATCTTAGATTTTATCTGGACTAGGATTAAAAAGGATCTTAAAAAACGCCTACTCATCATCGATGAGGCCTGGTATTTTATGAAACATCCAGACAGTGCCTCTTTTATTCATTCCATGGCCAAACGAGCTAGAAAATATTATTTGGGAATCACTACTATTACTCAAGATGTAGAGGATTTCTTGCATAACGATTATGGCAAAGCTATCGTCAGCAATGCCTCTATTCAATTTTTAATGAAACAATCTACCGCCTCCATGCCTGTTCTTTCTGAAACTTTTTATCTTTCCGAAGGAGAGCGTCAACTATTGGTGGCCGCTGACATTGGTGAGGGTATCTTTTTCGCTGGTCAAAATCATGTAGCCATTCGTGTAGTAGCTAGTGAAGAAGAACATAAAGTAATTACCAGCAACCCTGAAGAAATCTTACAACAGCGAGCCGCCAAAAGAGCCGCTGATCTCACTGCTACCGACCAAGCTCCCCCACCAACTCGACAAATTAAGTCAGTCGACCAACTCAATAAATTTAAGCCGAGTGAAAAAACTGAGCCCTTAAGTTCACCAACTAAACTGGAACAAAAAACAACTCTCGACGATAAATCAATTGGCCAGCCGAGTTCTCAACCAGCTAATCAGCCAACCGATCGCCCAATTGGCCAACCGGCTGACCAAATAATAGATAAATTAAGTTCTCAACCGACCAATCAACCAATTAATCAACCAGCTAATGATGAGCAACAAGCCGACCGACAATCTCCTTCTTACTCTGGTCATTACGACATAAATGACTATTCTCCACCAACCTCCTCTTGACAGCTTGTGGGAAACTATGTGTATAACTACAAACGATCAATGATGATTACTCATTGCGCTTTATTGTCCTTAGTCTTTTAATACAGCCGCCCAAGAAAAAAAATATGTTCACTAACACTCTCGATGAGAGCGAAGTTAATAAAATCTGGTCTACTGCTC
>JBDRPH010000079.1:0-14659 GCA_043827245.1 Minisyncoccota bacterium
AGAATTTAACACCACCGATGATTTGATAAGGAATTCCTCGCCTGACAAAAACTTCTTCGAAAGGACGAGATTGAGCATTGGTGCGGTATAAAATAGCCATCTCATTGGGATTTAACTCTACTTCTGTTTGAATGAGTTGAGCCACTTTTTCCGCTTCAATTTCTTCATCATTGGTTTCAATAATTTTAATTTTTTCTTGATCGGTATTATCAGTCCAGAGCGAAAGAATGGGATGAGAAGTATTTTGAGAGATTACTCTCGTGGCGGCATCCAAAATGGTTTGAGTGGATCGATAATTTTTTTCTAGACGATATTCCTTGATATCAACAAAATCCTGATTGAGGCGCAACAGATTGCGATAGTCTGCTCCGCGCCACGCATAAATACTTTGTGAAAAATCTCCCACTACATATAAATTATTTTGTGGTTGGGCTAAAAATTTAGTCAAAAAATACTGTGCTTTATTAGTGTCTTGGTATTCATCGACTAAGACATGCTTAATTCGCTGTTGGTAATAATCCAGTACTTCCTTTGTTTGGCGAAACAGCTTGACTGTTTCCAAAAGTAGATCATCAAAATCCAAGGCCTCTTGTTTTTGGAGTGCTTGCTGGTAGAGTCGATAAACTTTGCCCGTAAACTCCTGAGTGGCATCATGAGCCAAGGCTTGGTACTCTTCTGGGCTGAGCATCTCATTTTTGGCTTGAGAAATGAGCGAATGAACAAATTGCGGCTTGTATTTTTTTTGGTCAAATTGATGTTGGCGATAAATTTGTCTCATTAGTGCTCGCTGATCACCGCTATCATAGATAGTAAAATTTTTATCTTTACCCAAATGATGGGCGTGTTGGCGCAAAATTTTGGCGCACAAGCTATGGAAAGTGCCGGAGAACTTAAGCTTTTGACCAGTTAGTTTGAGTACCCGTTTGTTCATTTCTCCAGCCGCCTTATTGGTGAAGGTGACCAAGAGTATCTCCTCTGGGCTCAAGCCTTTTTCTTGAATCAGAAAAGCTGCTCTGGTAGTCAATACTTTAGTTTTGCCACTACCCGCACCAGCCAGCACCACTGCTGGTCCCCCCTCATGCAGGACGGCGGCCTTCTGTTGATCATTCAGAGAACTTAAAAGCTGACTCATAAAAGTCATCCTACCACGCTCACTTGCTGACCGTTGAGCGGGAAAATGATAAGATGTGAATCATGAAGAAGTTGATCATTGGTAATTGGAAGGCAAACAAGTCATTAGCACAAGCACAAACTTGGTTAGAAACGGTTTCGATTTCATCAAATCGGTTAGATTTAAGTAACATTACTCCGATATTAGCTCCAGCCTTTTCTTTATTGGATTCGATGAGGCCGGTGACAACTGAGCTAAATTGGCAGTTGGCCGCTCAAGACTTGAGTCCTTTCCCGGCAGGTTCTTATACAGGAGCTATTTCGGCTATCAATCTCAAAAGCTTGTCTGTCAGCTATGTATTGGTGGGTCACTCTGAACGACGACAATATTTTAAGGAAACTTCTCAAGAAGTAGCGACGAAAGCCGAGCTGGCTTTGGAAGCTGGCATTACTCCGATCGTTTGTGTCAGCAATTTAACTTTGGCAGAACAGGCTAGTGCATTTGATGTATCGCTTGCCAAACGCTGCATCATAGCCTATGAGCCACTTGAGGCAATTGGCACCGGTAATGAAGCTTCATTGGGATCGGTCAAAGAATTTAAAAACAAAGTAAAGTTATTATTTGGTGAGGTGCCGTTTTTATATGGTGGGAGTGTTGATGAGCTTAATGTCGGTGAGTATTTATTAGTGACTGATGGAGCACTTGTGGGTACAGCCTCTCTTAAAGCGGAACAATTTATTAATTTACTCAAAACTGCCCAAGGCGATAAGCCAGCAGTGACATGAAGCGTTATTTTTCTTTAACATCCTCTTTGGCATTAATTGCGATCTTAATTTTCGCTTGGTTAACCAGAATTTATCACTTAAATTTTCCTAGTGGTTTTGTTTTTGATGAAACCTATCATGTGCCGGCAATTAGATTGATAGCTGAAAACGATCCGCGAGCCTTTGAATGGTGGCACGGTCCGATTTACAGTGTCGATCATTATGATTGGCTCCATCCTCCACTGGCAAAATATTTACAAGCCTGGTCGTGGATGGAATTTGATCAAACGGCTTTTGCTTGGCGATTGCCAGCTGTGCTGTTTGGTGTGGTGGGCGTGTTACTTACTTTTGTAGTAGCGCAGTTAGCTTTTCATCGTCGAACGATTAGTTTATTGGCGGCTCTTTTGCTTGCTTTGGATGGCTTGTGGTTGGTTCAATCCAGGGTGGCCATGAATGATATTTTTATGGCGGTGTGGCTATTAGCCGCAGTAGCAGTTTATCTTTGGTACAAACAACGTCGGCAACTCAAACTTTTATTATTGGTCGGTTTCTTGGGCGGTTTGGGTTTGGCTACCAAATGGTCTGCTGGTTTGTGGTTAATTGGTTTATTGATTTGGGAAAGTATTGAACAGATTCGAGCCAAAGATGGTCGTTTATTACCTTGGGTTTTTTTCTGCTTGATAGTTCTTCCGCTCAGTTTATATGTAGTTAGTTTTTTACCAATGTTTTTGCAAAACAAAGATATTAATTATTTTATTAGTTTGCATATTCAAATTTGGCGTTATCAAATTCTTGGTGCTGGCACTCATCCCTATCAGTCAGGACCAGTATCGTGGTTGCTAAATTGGCGCCCAGTTTGGTATTGGTCAAATGGTACCGATCGGCAAATTTATGCGCTCAACAATCCCCTTCTAGTTTGGTTCGAACTGGGCGCCCTAATTCTTTTATTTGCTGGATTACTGAAAAAAGCGAAACAACAAGTTAGGTATTCTTTGGATTTGTTATTAATGCTAATGGGAGTGTTATTGATTCCATGGCTTTTCAGTCCACGAATTGCTTTTTATTATCACTACACGCCAGTAGCTCCCATTATGGCAATTTTGCTAGCTTACACATTGGACGCCATTTATCTTGGTCGTTCCACTCGTTATGCTAAGTTGATTTTTTTATTGCTAATTTCAAGTTTAATCTGGACTTTTTGGTTGTATTATCCCAATTGGGTTGGTTTGCCCGTGACTGAAGAATTTCGCCAAACAGTTTATTGGCTATTGCCTAGCTGGCGTTAACCAACTTTTCAAAGTCGGCAGTCTTCTAGTTTGATGATAATTTTGTTATCATTTTTCTATGCTTAGCAGCTTTCTATCATTATTGTTATTTGCCCTGTCTACATTATTATTACAGCTCTTGGGTTTTCCCTTACTTTTGAGATGGTTAAAAAAATCTTCCCCCCAACCAGAGTGGTGGGCTTGGGGTAGAGTAATTGGCTGGCTAGTGATTGGTTTGACTATTTGGTTTACGGCTCATTTAAAGTTGCCAACTAATAGTGTTTTAGGATTTTGGAGTATTTTTATTTTGTGGTTGCTGGCTATTTATTATTTTTTTCCTGGCAAATCTTTTCAGTCTGTGCGACGGTTTTTGCGCACTCATTGGCAGCAGATTTTGATTCAAGAAGCATTATTTTTGAGTGGCTTTTTATTTTTGGGATTAATGAGAACTTTCAACCCGGCAGTCCTCGATTTAGAAAAATTCATGAATATTGGTTTGATGCAGGGTTATTTGCGCTCCCCCACTCTGCCGGCGATCGATATGTGGTTGTCAGGAGAGGTAATTAATTATTATAGCTTTGGTCACTTTTTAGGAAGTTTATTACTAAGGTTTTGGAACATTCCAGCAGAGCTTGGTTTTAATGTATTGTTGGGATGGATGATGGGTTTAATTTTGGTAGAGGTTTTTGTTTTAAGTCAAGCTTTGTTGAGAAAATTTATTTCGATTAAAAAGAAATTTTCTTGGTCGCTGATGGCAGCAGGTTTGACAAGTGCCCTGCTGATTGTTTTTGGTGGCAACTCTCACCCTTTATGGTATTGGTTAACTCACTGGAATTTTATTGGTTATTGGTATCCAGAAGCAGTTCGTTTTATTGATTTTACGATCCATGAAATTCCTGCTTATAGTTTTATTGTTAGTGATTTGCATGCTCATTTTTGGGACATTCCATTGGTGCTTTTGACGATTTTTGTGGCTTGGCAATGGTCTCAAGCTGTTTTTAATTTAAAAATAACTGAGAGTAAACAGCTGATAAAAAATCAATCATTGTTAATTAATAATTTAATTTTAGGTGGCATGCTGGGAGTTTTGGGTATGACTAACACTTGGGACATGATGATCTATGGTCTGTTCTTAGTTGTTTTGGGAAGCATGATGATTGTATTATCCAAAAAAACTTTTTGGACAATAATCATGGCTAGTTGGCAAGTGATTGTTGGCTCACTTATCGTGATTGCCCCGTGGCTTTTAAATTTTTCCTCAATTGTCAAAGGAGTTTTCTTAGTGCCCAGCCATTCGCCTCTTTGGCAGTTAGCAGTTCTTTGGTCTGGCCACGTATTGTTGAGTTTGGCGGCGATGATCATTGCTTGGTTATTATTTAAAAAACAACCAAAATTAAAACCAGAAATTATTTTTATTTTAAGTTTGGGAATATTATCGCTGGTCTGTATTTTATTGCCGGAAATAATTTATTTTAAAGACATTTATCCAACTTTTCAGCGAGCAAACACGATGTTCAAGTTTACCTTTCAAGGTTTTATTTTAATGAATTTATTAATTGGTTGGCTGGTTGGTTTTTTATTACAAAGTCGAGTTTGGTTAAAAAGTATTTGGCGATGGAGTTTACTGACTATGATAGCTTTATTTTCTGCATCAGCTCTCGCTTATCCTTTTCTTGGTTACCCTAATTACTATGGAGGATTCCAGCAAAGCCAGGATCTGAACGGTTTGAGCTGGTTGAACAATACTAATCCAGCAGAATATCAAGCCATTCTTTGGTTGAGAGATCAAACGGTGGGCAGACCAGTAGTGTTAGAAGCAGTCGGAGATAGTTATTCTGGTTTTGCCAGAGTAGCCACTTTTTCTGGTCTGCCCACCGTAGTTGGTTGGCGCGCTCATGAATGGCTATGGCGAGGTGGTTATGAAGTTCCAGCAGAACGCAGTAGTGGTGTGCAGTGGATTTATGAGCGACCGCTTAGTCAACAAGCTACTTATTTCTTGAATAAATATCAAGTGCGTTATATCTTCGTTGGCAGTAAGGAAAGAGAAGCTTACGATCTCAACCTTAAAGAAGTGTTAACCTTGGGAAAAATAGTTTTTCAACAAGACTCAGTTATTATCTTGGAAAGAACATACTAAAAATATTATTAACCATCCCCCCTCTCAACGGGAAATAGATAAACTTTATTAGCTATGGTTGAGAGTTCAAAGAGAATTAAAATTTTTAGCGATCGATTTCAAAAACAACTGTGATGGATTTATAAAGAGTTCGTGATCCAGGTTCGATGGGCGCATCGATGCTATATTCAGAACGTACGCCTCCTCCCGTCATAGGTAGCAAGAAAGGAGAGCTTTCTCCTGTTTCTGAAATGCTAATCACTCTTTTGATTTGTTGATCAGTGCTGGACAATAGTAACTCAGCTTTTGCTCGAGCATCTTCCATAGCCTCAGTTAACAATTGGTGATCAAGATCGGTGGTGTCATCGGCAGTAAAGTTGGGCCCATAAACATTGGTGGCTCCAGAATCAATCAATAAGGTGGCCAGCTCTGATGCTCTATCAATATCTCGCAGGGTGATGTTAAGAGTGTTACTGGCTTGCCACATAGGTGTGCCATCGCGCGGAGGGCTGGGTGGCATAGAGTCTCGCATTAATAAAATTTCTGGTTCTGGTTTTTGGTATTCATAAACGCTGACTTGATCAGTGCGCAAATCTTTATCGGCAATGCCGAATTCTTTCAGATCAGCAATCAATTGCTCCATTTGTTTGTTAACGGTTTGAGTAGCTGTTTCTTTGTCAGCGTCATTGGCTGTTACGCCAGCAGTGAAGCTTGCTATTTGATTAGTTTGCTGACCATCAGCTTGACCAGTGACGGTTACCGTGGCAGTGGGAGCCAATTCTAGACTGCCCCAATTGATCGGTAGCCATTGACTGGCAAAAATAACCAAGACTATTGTGGCCATTACCAGCATAGTTTTTTGTAAAAAGGAAAGATTGCTGGGCATAAAATTTAATATAGCAGTTTCTAATTAATCTGAGTACTATCGGTGGCAATTTTTTGACTATATTGGGCACTAACCCAGCCTGGTTGTCCATCAAAATCAATTTGCAACCAATCAGTAACTTCATCTAAATATGGATAATGTTTGCCTACTGGAGCAAAGCCCAATTCTACCCCACCTTTATTGGCAATTTCTCGAACGCGCAAAACTTCTTGCTCATCAATAAAGAAATTAGTACTGAGAATTTTTACTTGAGGGCCAATAAGCAAAGTTTCTTGAAGTTCCGATCCCGAAGTAGCCTCTGGTTGGTCGTCTTGTTGAATATTCAAAACTAAGTTGTCAGTAGCTCTACCCAAAACTATCGTGACAATTACTCGATAGCCTTTGGGTACATTAAAAGTATGTTGTTGGGTTTCATAAGAAGGAAGACTAACTTCAAATTCGTGCGTTCCCTCTGCGACACCAGTTATTAGTAAAGGACTAAATTGTTTGGCGCCCTGATCGACGGTGATAATTGCTCCATCTGGGATAGATTGTAATTCTATTTGGGTATCATTATTCTTCAATTTTTCCATTTCATAAATTACTCCGCTAGAAGTTTCCAAGGAAAGTTTTGGTTGCCAATTAACCACGGTAACGGATCCTTTGTTCAATTTGATTGGGGTTTCATAGGATGCATAAGCAGGATCATCTGGTTGGATGCGTAAGACATAATCTTTTGGTTGAATTTTTTTATCAATAAACGGCGACTTGTCTAGATATTGGTCGTCTAAAAAAAGAGAAGCAGCAATATTGTTAGTGGTTACTTGTAACCCAGCTTTTTGTTTGAGCGATAAGAGTTGATTGCCATTTAAAACCAAAACCAAGATGACGATAATGCCTAGTAAAAAAAGCCCAACTTTGTGCATAAAGATAGTGTACCAGACTCCTTAACTTATTTAACAAAAACGATTTTTAATAGCTCATCGATATGGCTAATAGGTTTAAAAGTGATGGTTTTTTTAATAGAATCAGCAATTTTTACCAAATCTCGCTGATTATCTTTAGGAATGATGATGGTTTTAATACCAGCTCTGTGAGCAGCAATAGTTTTTTCTTTTAAGCCTCCAATGCGCAACACTTTGCCACGCAGAGTTATTTCTCCAGTCATTGCTACTGAGTTTTTAACGGGTTTGCCGGTGAAAGCAGAAATAACGGCAGTAACGAGAGTGACGCCAGCAGATGGGCCGTCTTTAGGAATTGCTCCCTCTGGAACGTGAACGTGAACATCAGTGGTTTCTAGAGTTTTTTGATCAATTTTTAATTCTTTGGCGTGGGCTTTAACATAGGTGATGGCGGCTTGAGCTGATTCTTTCATCACGTCACCCAGTTTACCAGTCAAATTAATCTTTCCTTTTCCTGGAGTGAGAGCTACTTCAATGAATAAAATATCACCACCCACCGGTGTCCAAGCGAGTCCCGTAGCTGTGCCCACCAATTCTTCTTTTTCTGCCAAATTTTCGTCATATTCTTGAGGACCGAGTAATTTAGCTAATTTGGCAGGAGTAATTGATACTTTTTTCTTTTTAGCATTGCTGACCAGTTTTTTGGCGATTTTTCTGGCCAAAGCATGAAGTTTGCGCTCCAAACTACGGACTCCTGCCTCGCGAGTGTAGCCAGTAATGATTTTTTCTAAAGTTGCATTGGTGTAACTCAAGTTTTTATCGGTCAAGCCATTGGCAGTGATGACTTTTTTTACCAAGTGGCGTTTGGCAATTTGTAGTTTTTCTTCCGGAGTGTAACCGGCATAACGAATAATTTCCAAACGATCTTTCAGAGCAGGAGGAATAGTATCCAGAGTATTAGCAGTGGTGATGAACATGACCTGAGATAAATCAAAGGGAATATCCAAGTAATGATCCACAAACTCCTTATTTTGTTCTGGGTCCAGCACCTCCAATAAGGCAGAAGAGGGATCGCCTCGGAAGTCACTGCCCACTTTATCGATTTCATCTAACATAAAAATGGGGTCGGTGCTGTCGGCTTGTTTCATGCCATTGATGATTTTTCCTGGCATGGCGCCGACGTAGGTACGACGGTGGCCGCGGATTTCTGCTTCATCACGAATGCCGCCCAAAGAAACCTTGACGAAGGATTTGCCTAGTGCGTCCGCGATGGAGCGGCCAATACTAGTTTTACCCACTCCCGGAGGACCAACAAAACACAGAATAGTTGGCACTTGCTGATCTTTAGCAGACTTATTTTGTTGTTTGAGTTGTAAGACAGCAATATGTTCCAAAACCCTATCTTTAACATCTTCCAAGCCATAATGATCTTCATTTAAAACCAGTTGAGCTTTTTTCAAATCGATTTGAGTTTTATTTTTTTTGCCCCAAGGTAAATCAAAAACAATATCTATCCAAGAACGGATATAACCACTCTCTGGATTGTTGGGTGACATTTGTTTAAGTCTTTTGATTTATTTATTGATTTTTTCTTTAACATCATCACTCACTTTGAGTTTTTTTAATTTTTTAGCATAGCTGGAAGCCAATTCTTCCTCATCTTCCAACTCACCCAATTCTTTTTGAATGGTACGCAAGCGTTCTCGCAAAACACCTTCACGCATGTGTTTATCGAACTCTTCTTGAGTCTTATGAACCACATCTTTTTCAATTTCCATGACTTTAGCCTCATGAGTTAGATGCTTAACTACGAGTTGCAATCGCTCTTTAATGTTAAGAGTTTCCAAGATTTCTTGTTTGATTGAGGTGGCAATGCTCAAAGTGCTAGCAACCTGATCAGCTAATTCACCCGGTTTGATTTCGCCCAGTAATTTCATGAAGTTCAAAAATTCCACGGGTTTTCCCAACTGAACAGTTTTGCGAAAGGATTTTTGCAAATGGTTAGTCAGAGCATTGGTCTCATTATCTTCAATTTCCAGATCTTTTAACTCGGTAATTTTGGCGGCGAAATAAGGTTTTACTTGCACGAAGGTATCGATTTGCACTCGTCCCAGTCCCCTAACCAACGCACTCACTGCTTCTTTAGTTTTGATGGTTCTCTCGATAATAGCCAAGGTGCCTATTTCATACAAATCACTTGCTTTGGGATTAGTAAGATTTGGTTTTCTTTGGGAAACAAGTACCACCATGTTGTTAGAAGTTTTGGCGGCGGCTCTAATCCCTTCCAAAGAAATATCTCGACCAAAATTCAGCACAGACTCTGTTTGTGGGAATAGCACTCCTTCTCGAATGGGTACAACCGGGTAAATCATTTGAGAACTTACTGTAGATGGTATTTTTTTACCCTCAGTCTTTTTTTTGGTGGAGCTGGTTTTTTTACTAGAAATGCCTGCCATATGTTTTGTTTATTAGTGGAATTAGCATTCTAAAGCCTTGTCTGCTAAATGACAAGATATAAAAGAGTGGGTGTGCCATGATTTGAACATGGGACCTCTGTCTTATCAGGACAGCGCTCTAACCAACTGAGCTACACACCCATTTTGAACAGAAGGTATTGTAGCACGCATGATCGAGAAAAGTGAAATTTAATTGCTACTTTTTATTGATGAATTTTAATTTTATGTTCATCAATATTGACTTTGGCAACTTTTTTCTTTTGGTGATTTTCTAAATTATTCCTAGTTTCTTTTTTAAATTAAGAATTCTTTGTTGATGAATTGAAATTTCTTTTCGGCTCAGTTTTCCTGAACTGACTTTTTTCTCTAATGCTCTTATTTCGTTTTCAATAGATTCTATTAATGGTGAAGTTTCTGAATTGGCAGAAGATCCGAATAAACCTTGTATGTTAGCTAATTTTTCTACCATGATTACTCTATTATATTCCACTAATGCAAAAACCCCACCGCGAGGTGGGGTTTGATTGATAAATAAAATGCAAGTTGACTCTGTTGATTAAGAGAGATTAGTCATCATCATCGTCAAATCCTTCAGGAATACCTGCCTCCCAGGGAGTACCTTTCCATTGCGCAAAAACTCCTTTCAGTCCCTTTCTTCTTTTTTTAGCTCTCTCCTTCTCCATATCTTCAATAGCTGCATCCATTCCAGCTGCTTGCTCTTCTTTGCTTTTTTTCTCTGACATAATTTCCTTTTTAATCTAATTATTAATCTAATTAATACTAATTAGAGTTTAAAATCTATTTTTATTTTTTAGAGAAGAGACTTCTTATCCAAGCAAAAAAACTGGGTGCATTTTCTTCTGATGTTTGTTCTGGCGCTCTTCTTCCAAATTTTTTCTCTACCTCTTCATCAATTTCTTTTCGACTCATTGAGGTGCGTTCTAGCCTGTTGGTATAATCGTGTTTTTCACTTTGATCCGATTGCTCGGGTCGATGAAGGTGCTGATAAGGACTTTTTTTCTCGCTCATAATTTCTTTCAAAGTTTTAATTTTTACTAGTTTCTAGTCTAACAGAATAAAAAAAAATCACCATAAATGATGATTTTTTTGACAAAACTCCTAAGCAAACATGAAATGTTTACAGACACAAACACAGTGGTGAAAATGGCCTGGATATGATAGTCACAGGACTTGTGATTTCACAGACATTGCTGTCTGAGGGAGAAGGGGGCGTGATTTCCCCTACCCATTCTCCTTAGAAAGGAGGTGATCCATCCGCACCTTCCAGTACGGATACCTTGTTACGACTTAGTCCTCATCGCCAACCTCGCCGTAGAAGAGCCGTCCTCCTAAGAGTTACGGTCATCCGCTTCGGGCGTTGCTGACTTTGCTGGCTTGACGGGCAGTGTGTACAAGGAGCGAGAACGTATTCACCGCAACCTGCTGATTTGCGATTACTACCGATTCCGACTTCATGAAGGCGAATTGCAGCCTTCAATCCGAATTGAGGGGCCGTTTATAAGGATTGGCTCGGGATTACTCCGTCGCTACCCGTTGTCGGCTCCATTGTAGGATGTGTGTTGCCCTGGGTGTAAGGGACGTGCTGACTTGACGTCGTCCTCTCCTTCCTCCCCGCCAAAGGCGGGGCAGTCCTATCAGACACTTGTAACTGATAGCAAGGGTTGCGCTCGTTACCACACTTAAGTGGACGTCTCACGACACGAGCTGACGACAGCCATGCATCACCTGTGTACCACCCTCGAAGGAATTCTGGTTTCCCAGAACGTGCAGGTACATTTCAAACCCAGGTAAGGTTTTTCGCTTTGTATCGAATTAAACCACATGCTCCACCGGTTGTGCGCTCCCCCGTCAATTCCTTTGAGTTTTAACCTTGCGGTCGTACTCCCCAGGCGGTCTGCTTAACGCGTTAGCTTACGTCACCCAGTCACTCAAAAGCATTTTGCAATGCACTTGAGAGACCAGGCAACTAGCAGACAGTGTTTACGGCTAGGACTACAGGGGTCTCTAATCCCTTTTGCTACCCTAGCTTTCGTCCCTGAGCGTCAGTACTGTTTTAGAAGCCCGCCTTCGCGACTGGTATTCCTCTCGATATCTACGGATTTCACCCCTCCACCGAGAATTCTAGCTTCCCCTAACAGACTCAATCTTGATAGTTTCACTTGCCGCTCTGGAGTTAAGCCCCAGGTTTAGACAAATGACTGATCAAGACGCCGACGGAACTCTTTACGCCCAATAAATCCGGATAACGCTTGCACCCTACGTATTACCGAGGCTTCTGGCACGTAGTTAGCAGGTGCTTTCTAGCGGGGTACAGTCAAAATTCTTCCCCCGCCACAGTGGTTTACATTCCGAAGAACTTCTTCCCACACGCGGTGTCGCTGCGTCAGGCTTTCGCCCATTGCGCAATATTCCCGGTTGCTGCCACCCGTAGGTGTAGGCCCCGTGTCTCAGTGACCTTGTGACCGGTCGTGCTCTCACACCGGTTACCCGTCATCGGTTTGGTAGGCCATTACCCCACCAACAGCCTGATAGGACGCAGACTCCTCTCATAGTGGCCGAAGCCTTTACCCCGGAGGGACTATGCGGTATTACCCCACCTTTCGATGGGCTATTCCCCGCTATGAGGTAGATATCTACGCGTTACTCACCCGTCTGCCACTCTCCCCGAAGGGAGCGTTCGACTTGCATGCCTAAGGCACACCGCCAGCGTTCATCCTGAGCCAGGATCAAACTCTCAAATAAAATTAATTATCTAAGTGATTGAAACTGATCTTTGTTATCTTTGTTATCTAGATTCAGTATTTGGAATTAACGGGTTCTATATTTCAAAAACCCATTAAAGTTTCATTTTCACCACCATGTTTACGTCAGTAATCATGATGGCAGTTGTTTGTCGTTGTCTATTCAGTTGTTAAAGAGCCTTCCTGCAAACAGAAAAAAAAGAAACAGTCCTAAGTGGAATGTCTCTTTTGCTTGATGTCTTTTGGTTACCCAAGTACACCAATCTGGAATGTTTGAATTCTACGCCTTGATGCGAGAATTGTGAAGTACGGGTATTGTAACAAGATACAGGGGAAAGTCAAAGGATGATTGCTCCACCCAAACACTTGTTTGGTTGATCGCTGGTATAAAAGACGGCGGATTGACCAGCGGCCACTCCCTCGACTGGTTGATCGAGTTTCACTTGATAGTGATTGGTTTGTTTGGTAATTGAACAAGCAATTAATTCTCCAGTGTTGCGAATACGAACCTTTGATTTGGGTATCTTGAGCAACTCTTGCTCGGTTAGGCCAATTAGGTGCAGTTGGTCAATCTCAAAACTCTTGGACGCTGTGGCTTGTTTGGGACCGATGACTAGTTGGTTGGTTGCTTGATTTTTGCCAATCACGAAAAGTGGCGGTAATTCGCCCTTATCCAATTCAGGGTGGAGTTTGGCGTATTTTTTCTTATCAAAATCGAAGCCGTGACGTTGACCGATGGTGTGAAACCAAAGTCCCCGATGTTGTCCGAGTTGATTGCCAGCTTCGTCAACGATAGCTCCGGGATTTTCACCTAGATTTTCTTTGAGAAACTTGGGCACATTGATGTCGCCCACAAAACAAATACCAACAGAGTCTTTTTTATTGGCGACCGGTAAGTTGGCTTGTTGAGCTAATTGACGGACTTCTGGCTTGGTTAAGCTGGCCAATGGAAAAAGTACGTGGGCTAATTGTTTTTGTTTGATTTCGTAGAGAAAATAGGTTTGATCTTTAGCTTTATCTTTGGGTGAATAAAGAAATTGGCCGTCGGTGGCGGCGTAATGACCAGTGGCGATTGCATCGTATCCCCTTTCCATTGCCCAGTCATAAAATAAGCCAAACTTGATAATTTTATTACACATTACATCTGGATTTGGAGTTCTACCTGCTTGATATTCATCCAAAAAATACTGCATTACTTTTTCTTTATAAGGTTTTTTTAAATCTAATACTTGAAATGGTAAATTAAGTTGGAGAGCAACTTGCAGGGCGTCATGGCGATCTCCCTCCGCTCGGCAACCCGGCTCGTTCCAACATTCAATATAAACGGCATCAACTTGGTAGCCTTGTTTTTTAAGCAGACTGGCTGTCACTGCGGAATCTACTCCGCCAGAGAGACCAAGCAATATTTTAGCTGGTGGTTGAAGATGACACTGATTTTTCACTGCGGCTTATTATATGAGGTTAGGCAAGTTTTACTCTGCCAGAATTTAAATAAAGAAATTAGTTTCACCAATCAAGCGCACGCGACGCTCATATTCAGCTGGATTTTGAGTGTAAAAAGTGGGCAACAAGGGTTCAAAATTTGGATTTAGTTCTACTACTCGTCCAATGTCTTTCCAGGAAAGTTTGCCAAAATAAAGTTCTCTAATGGGAAAATCATTGTTGATTAAAAATCTAGTCATTTTTGCTAAACCTTGGAAATAAACCAAGTCTTTGGTAAAGCCGCCTGGTTGACTAGTGTCTGTTAAGCCCCGTTTCTTTTTAAAAGTCATGGCAAAAGCGCGCTCTTCATCTAAGACAAATTGGCGAACAAAATGCCAGACTTCCAAGAATGAACTGCTTTGAGCTTGTTGAACTGTCAAATAATTGATGGCTGCTAAATAAGCAATGGGATCGGATTGAGGGAATAAAGAATGGATGGAAGCAAGACCCTCTTCAGTTGTAAGATACGGAGCAAACCCAAATTTTCTTTTCTTTTTATACCAAGGTTGTTGATAATAGTTTAGTCTGCGCAAGACATGAGTGCCAAGCTCGTGATAAATGAGACCCATCAAATCTTGTTCACGAACAAGACAAGGCAAGCGAAGTTTAACCAGGTTTTCATCAGTAACCGAAGCGCGACTAATAAAATCAGCAGACCAAACCAGAGAAATTTTATTTTCTAAATGATGAGCGGCGATAAAATCCTCAATAGCTTTTGTGACAGTAGCTTGGTTGAGCACCGGTCCTCGTCGTTGCTCAAATTCTTCTGGAGTAAATTTAGTTAGAGAGGTTTGAAGCACTTGTTGAGCCAATTTCAGATAATCTGCCGAAGGCAAGCCCTTACTAACTAATTCTTCATTAGAAAATTTTTTTGAATAATTAAATTGTGGATTAAAAGTAGGATCGGCCAGGAAGCGATCTTTTTCTTCTTGGTAA
>JBDRPH010000080.1:0-24812 GCA_043827245.1 Minisyncoccota bacterium
TGGAAACAGTCAAGACACTCAAAGGTGCTGAGCCCAATATCCAGACACTTTATTTGCTCTCTAGTGCCTTGGTGGAAAATAAGCTCAAAGATGGTTTGAAAGGCACACTTCCCATTCAACAGTTGGCTGATGATAGTGAAGAATCAGAAATGCCTTCCTATATCAAACAAGTAGCGGAAGCAGGAGCAAAGACTTTATCAGTTGCAGATTATAAAATTCCAGTGTTTACTATAGGTGTTGGTAAAAATACCACTTCAGCGGCAAATGTAGTCGCTGTGAAAGAAGCTATGCCCGACAAAACCCCAGCAGTGACAGACTTGCCCACTCCAAGTACGGTGGGTGAAGATAAAACTAAACCAGAACTAGAGTTTGCCGATGAGGCTAAATCAACCGACTCTGCTGACGATCAGCCGGAAGCTAAAGAAACTCCGAGTGAAGATGCCAAATCAGAAGAATCGACCGAACCAGAAGTGTCTGAGCCAGAGCTAGTCAAACCTGAAGATGTGGACTTGAGTCAATTTTCCAGCAAGGAAGAGCCAGAAGAAGAAGAAAAACCAGAAGCAAAAGAAGAACCAAAGTCTAAAAAAGAGGAACCAGAAGAAAAAGCCTTGGATAAGGCAACTCCTCCGGTTACCAAAGAAGAGCCGACCAAAACAGTTTCTCCAGCTCCCAAAACAGTTTCTCCAGCTCCCAAAGCGGTGATTAAGAATGATCGAGGAACTCATAGCATGATGAAAATGATTTTTATTGGTTTAGCTAGTTTCTTTGTGACAGTAGGCATTGGTTTGGGTATTGGTTTGGGACTGCTAACCTTTACTCAGTCTGACGAAACCACTGAGCCAACTTCAACGGCAGAGGTTATCCCCTCTCCAGAACCAACTCCTACCCCCACTCCCACTCCGGAAATTAATCGCGCCGATTATAAAGTTAAAGTAGTGAATGCTACTACCAAAGCTGGTTATGCTAGTGAAATCGCTGACTTACTAGAAACAGCTGGTTTTGAATCAGTGGCGGCCGGCAATGCACTGGGAGATTATGAACCAGGAAACTATGTTTTGTTGGCTGAAGAAGACCAGGCCTTGACTGATTTATTGAGTAAAGACACTGAATTAGAGTTAGTTTATGCGCCAGATAAAGAAGTCGAAGATGCGGCTGAGGCGTATACGATAATAATAGTTTTGGCAGAATAACTCGAAAATATCCCTTGCGCTGAGAAGAGTGCGCGGTATAATCGGGGCTATTCTTTTGTTATTTGTTTATAAAAATATCGATTTTTGTTTATAAACGTATCAATTAGTGACAGTTAATTAATAATAAATAGAATAGAGAGACAAATGGCTACGGAATTACACATTTCCATTTCCGCAGAACGCGTATTCTCTTTTGGACCCCTAAATATCTCCAACTCCATGCTGACTAGTTTAATTGTTAGTGGTTTGTTGATTTTATTTTTTGTGGCAGTCAATCGCTCTTTAGATCCCAAAGCCAAAAAACCCAAGGCTTTGCAAAACTTGGCAGAATTCATGGTTGAAGGTTTTTTTGGACTGGTTCAAGGAGTAACGGGTGACGAACAAAAGACCCGTTTTTTCCTGCCTTATTTTATGAGTTTTTTTCTTTTCATTATGTTGAACAACTGGTTTGGTTTGTTGCCGGGAGTCGGTACGATTGGTTTTACGCAGTCAGAAACGGGAACTGAGCACGCAGTTTTACTAGATAAAGAGATTTCTGCTCCCATTAGCTCTGTTCAAGCGTCTCAGCCAGTTGAAGAAGAATTAGTGGTTGAACATGGTATTTTAAACGAGAGTGAAGTGGAGTTGGAGGACGCTGAATCAATGTCAGCGGAACATGGAAAAGAAGGAGTGTTCGTCCCCTATTTTCGAGCTGGTACAGCTGACCTTAACACCACAATTGCTCTTTCGCTGACCACGATGGCCATCATTCAATTTGCTGGAGTTAAGTATCTGGGCCTTGCTTATTTTAAGAAATTCTTTGATCTCAGAAGTCCAATTTTGTTTGTAGTTTCTATTTTAGAGTCAATTTCTGAGGTGGCTAAGATTATCTCATTTTCATTCCGGTTGTTTGGTAATATCTTTGCTGGTGAAGTGTTATTAGTAGTGATTGGTTCTTTAGTGCCCATCATTGCTCCGTTGCCATTTTATGGTTTAGAAATTTTTGTTGGTTTCATTCAAGCTTTTGTATTTGCATTGTTGTCGTTAGTATTTTTCAACATTGCTGTTGCTGGTCATGACGAGCATTAATTAGTAGTAATAAGTATTAAAAAAGTATTAAGAAAAAGGAGTAAATATATGACACCAGAATTCAGCGTCGCTTTTGTAATGGGTATCGGCACCATTGGTCCAGCGTTAGCTATCGGACTTTTAACATCTAAGGGTTTGGAGGCGATTGGTCGCAATCCAGAAGCTGCTAGTAAGATTCAGACAAACATGATTTTGGGTATCGCTTTTGCTGAAGCCATCGCTATTTATGCTTTGGTTGTCGCCCTAATCTTGAAATTCGTATAAATATAAGGAGGCCCCATGGATATTCAGTTACCACAAATTATTTTTCAAGCTTTGAATTTTTCAATAGTGCTGGGAGCCTTGATCTATTTATTGTACAAACCAGTGCAGAAAATTTTAGACGAACGAGCTCAAAAAGTAGCCGATAGCCAGAAAGAAGTTGGTCGCATTGAAGAAGAAGGCGAGAAAATCGAAGCACTAAAAGCCAAAACCAAACGTGAGGCGGAGAAACAAGCTACTGAAATTTTGGAAAATGCCAAAAAAACCGCTACCAAAAGAGAGCAGGAATTGATTGACCAGGCAAAACTTAATTTGCAAGGTAATCTCAAAGCCGCTGAAGCTCGTTGGCAAGAAGAGAAAAAGCAGTTAGTTGCCGGCTCCAAAGCGCAAATGGTAGATGCCGTCATGCAAGTGAGCGGCATGGTGTTGGGCAAGAAGCTTAATAAGAAAACTGATAAAAAGATGATTGAGGACGGACTGAAAGAAGTCTTAGCCAATCTTTAAAAAAAGGCGAAATAAATTATGTTAAAGGTTACGATCACTACCGCTACTGCTATCAGTGAAAAAGAGCTGAGTGCTTTCAAAAAAGCTTTGACCAAAAAATATAATCAGCCAGTTGAGTTAGTGCTCAAGACTAACCCCCAAGTGATTGGTGGAGTGAAGGTAATGGTTGGTTCTGAGGTAGTCGATTTGACGATGGCCAATCAACTAGAGCAATTAAAAAAACAATTACTGAAACAACTCTAATCAAACTCATATGCCAACCAAAAAAACTCCTACCATCAAAAAAGCCAAAGTCCCTCAGCAAGTATTTGATTTATCAGCCCTTTTAGATCAGGTGGAGTTGGTAACTACTTCAGAATCAATCGGTGAGGTGATCGCTTATGCAGATGGAGTGGTGCGAGCATCTGGTTTGGATGATGTTCAAGCGGGTGAGATTGTGGAAATTAGTGGCAAAAAATTTGGTTTAGCGCTGAACCTGGAAGAAAACTCAGTAGGTATTGTGGTGATGGGTGATCCGATGGACATTAAAGTAGGTGATCTAGTGACTAGAACTGGCAGAATTTTATCAGTCGGAGTTTCTGATTCGATTGTGGGTAGGGTGATTAACAGCTTGGGCCAAACTCAAGATGGTAAGGGTTCTCTCCCAATTACAAAATATATGCCTTTGGAAAAAATTGCTCCGGGAGTGATGGCCAGACAATCAGTTTCCGTGCCCCTGCAAACTGGCATTAAGGCGATTGACGCCATGATTCCAGTTGGCCGTGGTCAACGTGAGTTGATTATTGGAGATCGTTCTACTGGTAAAACAGCCATTGGTTTGGGGGCGATCATCAATCAGCACGATCAAGATGTAGTTTGTGTTTATGTAGCCATTGGTCAAAAAAGAGCAGCAGTTGCTCAAACCATGAAGATTTTTGAAGATCATGGTGCCTTGGATTACACGATTGTTGTTTCTGCTAGTGCTTCTGATAGTGCAGCTGAGCAATTTTTGGCTCCTTATACTGGTTTGGCTGTGGCTGAATATTTTCTAGAGCAAGGCAAAGACGTTTTGATTATTTATGATGATCTTTCCAAACATGCTCAAGCTTATCGAGAAATTTCTTTATTACTACGTCGTCCCAGTGGTCGTGAAGCTTATCCAGGAGATGTTTTTTACTTGCACTCTCGCCTATTAGAGCGAGCCTGTCGCCTGAATAAAGAGCATGGTGGTGGTTCTATCACCGCTTTGCCAGTTATTGAGACTCAAGCCAATGATGTATCTGCTTATATTCCTACCAACGTTATTTCTATTACCGACGGTCAGATTTATTTAGAAGCCGATTTATTCAATGCTGGTATGAAACCAGCCATCAATGTTGGTTTGTCTGTATCACGGGTGGGTAGTGCCGCTCAAGTTAAGGCCATCAAACAAGTCGCTGGTACCATGAAACTAGATCTAGCCCAATTTAGAGAACTGCAAGCTTTTGCTCAATTCAGTTCTGATTTGGATGACCGCACCAAAAAAACATTGGATCGAGGCGCCAGGGTAAATGGAGTTTTGAGACAAGGTTGGGACGATCCATTGAGTATGGCAGAGCAAGTAGCAGTGATTTTTTCCGCAGTTAAAGGTTTATTAGATAAGGTGCGTGAAGATGTGGTCCAAAAGTGGGAAGCAATGTATGTAGATTACCTACACGCTTCTCATCAAGATTTATTAGACAAGATCACCGCTGAACAAAAACTTGATGATAATTTGAACAATAAACTTCAGGAGGTAATAGAAACTTTTAATAGTTTACATCCAGAATTAATGATTGAAGAAGAAACTAAATAATTTTTGAGATTATGTCCAACGAACAGCAAGTCAAACGTCGCATTAACACTGCCCAAAACATTGCTCAAATTACCAAGGCAATGGAGATGGTGGCCGCTAGTAAAATGAAGAAGGCCCAAGACCAAGCTCTTTCTGCTCGTGATTATTCTCAGGTACTAAATGATTCTATTGAGACTATTTTTCAAACAGCCAAATTAAACCATCCCCTACTTTCCACTCATGAAGCTGGTTTGTCTATCATGTTAGTGATTAGCACGGACAAGGGTCTATGCGGTGCGCTAAACACCAACTTGGCTAGAGAATTAATGACTTGGAAGAAGGAAAATCCAGAGGGTGAAGTGATCTGTGTGGGTAAAAAAGCGATCCTGATCACTCGCAAGTTAGGATTAACCGTTCATGCTCAATTTACCGACTTGTCAGATTACGTTCATTTTCAAGATGTAATTCCAGTCATTGAATTAGTGATGAATGGCTTTTTGGAACAGAAATTTTCTTCGGTAGAAGTTCTTTATACCGATTTTATCAATACTCTTTCTCAAAAACCGAAGATGGAAACAATTTTACCCATTTCTGCTGGCTTCAGAATGGAATTGGAAACGAAAGAAGAAAAGAAAGCTGAAGTTATTCCAGTCAAAGAATATTTATTTGAACCTAGCCCACAAGAAATTTTGAACCAATTATTGCCATTTTTTTTGGAAAACATGCTGTTTCATATTTTCTTGGAAGCCAAGGCCAGTGAGCATAGTGCCAGAATGGTAGCCATGAAGAATGCTAGTGAAAACGCCAAAGAACTCATGGACGAATTAAGATTAATTTATAACAAAACTCGCCAGCAAAATGTGACTAGCGAATTATTAGATATTATCTCTGCTACGATGACACTCAATTAATTAAATTAACCGGAAAAAAATATGGTAAAAAACAATAAAACAACCTCAGCAGAGAAGCAAACTAGCTTGCCAAAATTGGTGGGTAAAATCACACGTATCGTCGGCCCAGTGGTAGATGTGAATTTTGAACATGATCTTCCAGAAATTTTTAATGCTTTGACGATTGATCTTAGCGAAAAAGAAATGCCTGCCGGACAGGCAGGCACACTTTATCTAGAGGTTGAGCAACAACTGAATGAGACAACAGTGCGATGCCTAGCTTTGGGACCGACAGATGGTCTAGCCAGAGGTCAAGAAGTGGCCGATACGGGCAAGCCAATCATGGTGCCCATCGGTGAAGCGACTCTGGGTAGAGTTTTCAATGTGGTCGGAGAAGAGATTGATGGCTTGGGAAAAGTAGATAATAAACGAACAGCCCCCATCCACAGGCCAGCTCCGCTATTAGTCGAATATGAAACTACTACTGAAATGCTAGAGACAGGCATTAAAGTGATCGATTTGATTTCTCCTTTTGCTAAAGGTGGCAAGGTGGGTGTTTTCGGGGGCGCTGGTGTGGGCAAAACAGTGATTATTCAAGAGCTGATTCGTAATATTGCCGAGGAACACAAGGGGCATTCAGTCTTTGCTGGTGTGGGAGAGCGGACTCGTGAGGGCAATGATTTGTATAACGAAATGAAAGATTCTGGAGTGCTTTCTAGTACGGTGATGTGTTTTGGCCAAATGAATGAGCCGCCAGGCAATCGGTTGAGAATCGCGCTGACAGCTCTAACTATGGCTGAGTATTTTCGAGACGAAAAAAATGAAGATGTGCTGTTTTTTATCGATAATATTTTCCGTTTCTCTCAGGCTGGTAGCGAAGTGTCAGCCCTACTTGGTCGGATTCCTTCCGCTGTTGGTTATCAACCGACTCTAGCTACTGAGATGGCCGCCTTGCAGGAGAGAATTGCTTCGACTAATAAAGGTTCAATTACCTCTATTCAAGCTGTTTATGTGCCAGCTGACGACTACACTGACCCAGCTCCAGCTACGGCTTTTGCGCACATTGATTCTACTATTAGCTTAGATCGTCGTTTATCAGAACAGGCACTTTTTCCAGCCGTTGATCCCTTGGCTTCTGGTTCAAAAATCTTGACCCCGGAAGTAGTGGGAGAAGATCACTATCGAGTGGCCAGAGGAGTTCAAGAGGTACTACAACGTTATAAAGAACTACAAGACATCATTGCGATTTTGGGTATTGATGAATTGAGTGATGAAGATAAACAAGTAGTGGCCAGAGCTAGAAGAATCCAACGTTTCTTATCACAACCATTTTTTGTGGCTGAACAGTTTACCAGTGTGCCTGGTGCGTATACACCAATTGCTGAAACTATTCGTGGATTTGATGAAATTTTGCAAGGCAAACACGATGATTTACCAGAACAAGCCTTTTATATGGTCGGTACTATTGATGAGGCTATTAAAAAAGCTAAGACACTTTAAACATGAAAACCTTTCCGCTTCATATTGTTTCTCAAGAAAGAGAGCTAGTTTCGGTAGAAGTTGATTCTGTAACGATTCCTACTTCTATGGGAGAGCTGACGATTCTGGCAGAACACATTCCCCTCTTTGCCAAAGTAGAAACAGGTGAGCTAATTTATCGACAAGGATCGACAGAAATTTCTGTGGTAGTTTCAAATGGATTTATGAATGTTGCTCCTGGTGGCGAGTTAAAAGTAATGGTCGATAGCGGGGTACTAGACAGAAACATTAGTTTGGAAAAAGCTCAAGCAGCCGTTAGAGCGGCTCAAGAAACTATGGAGAAAACTCAGGACCAAAGAGAACTGATGATGGCTGAGGCCTCTCTTCGTCAAGCAATGATGGAAATTAAGGTAGCTCAAAAAACCAAAAAAGTTAATATCTAATCCTCGAATAATTTATATTTTAGCTCAAACTTCCCTCAATTATTTTTATTTCAGATTACTCTTGCTTCAATAAAAAAAACCTCTATACTAGCGACATTATGGTAATAGATAAAGTTCAACTTACTCAAGACGGCCTAGAAGATCTCAAGGCAGAAGTTCAACAGCTTAAGGAGGAAAAACTACCGCAAATCATTAATCGAGTATCTTCGGCTCGCGATCAGGGCGATCTTTCGGAAAACGCTGATTATCACAGTGCCAAAGAAGAACAAAGTTTTGTAGAAACTAGAATTAGTGAGATTGAAGACATTCTAGCCAATTCTATGGTGGTTAAAAAACCAACCAACAACCAGATTCAGGTTGGAATTGGTTCCAGAACGGAAGTTTATATTAAAGGCAAGGTCAATAAAACTTTTACTTTTGAGATTGTGGGCGAATTTGAAGCTGATCCTGAAGAAGGTAAAATTTCTTCCGCCTCCCCATTGGGCAAAGCCTTAATTGGCAAGAAAAAGGGGGAAGAAGCAATTGTTGCCACCCCAGCGGGAGAAGTAAGCTACATAATTAAAAGCACCAAGTAAAAAACAAAAAAAGCTGCAAATTCCCCCGCTTTAGACGGGGGTTTTTATGTTTAAAATGCAAAGCATTGTAAGTAGCAGAGCGAATGTATAAATGTATAATAGGTATATAAAATGACAACAATTCAAGCTAAACACTGGGCAGACAAAATAGTCCAAGGAATCTTTAAATGGCAAGCTAAACAAGCTGGGCCAATCAGTTTGCATGTCGATGATATGAAAACTCCATCGGGAAGAGTGCATACTGGCTCACTGCGCGGAGCAGTTCTACACGACGTGGTCGCTCAAGTATTGGCGGCCAATACGAGTGAAAAAATAATAAATACTTATGTTTTTAATGATATGGATCCAATGGATGGCTTGCCAAGCTATTTAGATGAAAAAGAATATAACAAACACATGGGTGAGCCTTTGTATAAAATTCCTGCTCCCCCGCTTGAACAGTCGGGCCTCAATTTAAATTTAATGACTGCTGAAGAAAAAACCCGTTTTCAGAATGCCAAGACTTTCAGTGACTTTTATGCATCAGATTTTATTGACGCTTTTAGAAAAATTGGTTGTCAGCAAGAAATTGTTTGGAGTCATGAGCTTTATGAGTCAGGAAAAATGGATGAAATAATTCGTTTGAGTTTAGACGGTGTTGAACAAATTAAGCAAATTTATAAACAGGTAGCAGATTATGATTTGCCGGATAAATGGTTTCCTTTTCAAGTCATCTGTCCCAAATGTGGCAAAGTTGGTACTACTTTAGTAACGGATTGGGATGGCTCTGAAGTTACTTTTGAATGTCAACCCAATAAAGTTGAATGGGCACAAGGTTGTGGATATACCGGTAAAATTAGTCCTTTTGGCGGAACTGGAAAACTGTTGTGGAAAGTAGATTGGCCAGCTCATTGGGCAGTGATGGGAGTGACCGTGGAGGGAGCGGGCAAGGATCACACTTCAGCTGGTGGTTCGCGAGATATGGGTAGAGCGATTGTTGAGAATGTTTTTGGTTGGCGAAATCCTTTTGATATTCCTTATGAATGGATTTTGGTGCGGGGAGCTAAAATGAGTTCCAGCAAAGGAGTGGGTACATCAGCCAGAGAGTTTGTCAGGCTTTTCCCGCCAGCCATCGGCCGCTTTTTATTTGTTAACAAACATTACAATCAAGTCATTGATTTTGATCCGCAGGATATGTCGATTCCTGATTTGTTTGATGAATTCGATCAGTCGGCTAGAATTTTTTGGGGACAAGAAGAGGGAGATCAGCGCTTGGGGAGGGCTTTTCAATTATCGCAAATTGGCGAAGTCCCCCAACCTCATTTTTTACCTCGTTTCCGCGATCTGGCTGTTTGGATGCAACACCCGGAGCTTGATTTGAAAGAAGAATTTGCCAAAATTAAAGGCTCAGCGTTGAGTGAATTGGAATTAGCTGTCCTAGAAGATCGCCAGACTTATGCTCGAATTTGGGTCGATCAGTATGCACCAGTAGAATTTCAATTTACTTTCAAACCAGAAAAAAATCTCACTCTTGAGTTAACTGCAGTAGAACAAGAGTTTTTGCAAGCTGTCGGAAAATTGGTCGAAAGTCAAACTTGGCAACCAGCAGATCTCCAGCAAGCACTGTTTAATTTGGCCAAGCCAACCATTGGCGCCAAACAAGGCTTCCAAGCTATCTACAAGGCTTTTTTGGGTAAAAAATCTGGTCCACGAGCTGGTTGGTTTTTATTAAATATTCCAGTAGAGCAACGTCAAGCACACTTAGCTCGATTGGGGGGAGAAAAATAATCTTATGACACTCCCCGCACGAAAACAATCAGAACAATTATTGGCAAAATACGTTAAAAACGAAGCACTTCAGCATCACGTTCAAATGGTCGCTCAAGCCATGGAAGCTTATGCCGAGGCTCTTGGTGAAGATGTCGAGCTTTGGTATCAAACAGGCTTGCTTCATGACCTAGATTGGGAAATGTATCCGGATGAACATCCGAATAAAGCAGTTAGTGAAATCTTGACCGACTACCCTGCTGAACTGATTGAAGCGATCAGGGCTCATGCCCCTCAACGCACTGGTAAGCAGCCGGAAGCTTTACTTGATCGCTATTTATTTGCTTGTGATGAATTAGCGGGCCTGATGCATGCCGTGTCACTGATGCGACCGAATGGCTTTGCTGATATGAAAGCCAAATCAGTGAAGAAAAAGTTGAAAGATAAGTCTTTTGCGGCTAATGTAAGTAGAGAAGATATTGAACAAGGATTTGAGTTGATTGGCAAAAATCCCGATGAACATATATCATTTTTAATTGAAGTATTTAAGAAAGAAAAATAAATATGTTAGATATTAATTATATTCGTGAAAATGCCGAGATCGTTAGAAAAGCTTGCCAAAATAAACAGCTTGATTCTTCATTGGTAGATCAAGTGCTAGCGGTTGATGAGAGTCGTCGAGAATTAATGGTAGAGGTGCAAGCTTTGCGCCAACAAACCAATGAAAATGCTGAGGCAGTCAAACAGCAGGTTGCCAATGGTCAAAAACCAAGTGAGGAAGCAATCGCTCGGGGCAAAGAAATCAAAGAAAAACTCAAAGCGATCGAGCCACAGCTCAAAGAAGTTGAGGAAAAATTTACCGAGTTGATGCTTGCGGTCCCCAATGTGCCAGCGGGAGATGTACCGGTGGGTAAAGACGAAACAGGCAATCAAGTTTTGCGTCAAGAAGGAAACCTGCCTAAGTTTGATTTTGAGCCAAAACCTCATCAAGAATTGATGGAAGCACTAGACATGTTGGACACCAAACGAGCAGTGCGAATTGCAGGATTTAGAGCTTATTTTTTGAAAAATAATGGTTTGTTGTTAGAACGAGCCCTGATGGATTATGCCCTCGATTTGATGATAGAACATGGTTTCACAGCCATGAATGCTCCAGTTCTGGTTGGCAAAGAAGCAATGGTAGGAACGGGCTATTTTCCTTGGGGAGAAGAAGATCATTATGTGACGCAAGATGGTTCAATTTTGGCTGGCACTGCAGAAGTGGCTCTCACCGCCTTTTACACAGGAGAGACTCTAGCCGAAAAAGATCTGCCGATTAAATTAACTGGTATTTCACCTTGTTTCCGTCGGGAGGTTGGTTCTTACGGCAAGGACACACAAGGAATTATCAGAGTTCATCAATTTAATAAAGTAGAACAAATGGTTTACACGATAGCTGATGAAGAAGAAACCAGGAGATGGCATGACAAAATGTTGGGTTTTTCAGAAGAACTACTGCAAGGCTTGGAGTTACCTTATCAAGTATTGTTGATGTGTACTGGTGATATGGGAGCGGGACAACGTAAAAAGTATGATTTAGAAACTTGGTTCCCGGCACAAAATAAGTATCGAGAAACTCATTCAGCCAGTTATTTTAATGACTTTCAATCAAGACGGTTAAACATTCGCTACCAGGCTCAAGATGGTAGCTTGAAATATGTTTATACGCTTAATAACACGGTGGCGGCCTCGCCCCGTTTACTAGCGGCAATTGTGGAAAATTATCAGCAAGCAGATGGCACGATTAGTGTTCCCAAAATTCTTCAACCATATTTAAATAAAACCAAACTGGATTGAGTTTTGGCGAGATTATTTCTCTGAAAAATACACTAAGTTGCTCTATAATAAACCCCTATGTTGAAGTTCTTAGCCAAAATTTTTGATGAAGATCAGCGTAAATTAGATTCCTATCAGAAACTAGTTGGTGAGATTAATGATTTTGAACCTAAAATTAAAAAACTCACTGATGCTCAATTGGCCGCTCAAACTGATAAATTTCGTCAGGGAATAGAAGCAGTACGCGCCAAGGTTATTCCCGGTGATGCTGAGGCTTTAGCTACTGCTGAACAAAATATTTTAGACGAACTATTGCCGGAAGCTTTTGCCACTGTCAGAGAAACTGCGCGCCGAGTATTGGGCATGCGCCATTATGATGTTCAGCTATTGGCGGGCATTGCCCTGCACAAAAAAAATATTACTGAACAAAAAACTGGTGAAGGAAAAACTTTAACAGTTAGTGCTCCTCTCTACCTTAACTCTCTACTTGGAAAAGGTGCTCACTTAGTGACAGTCAACGACTATTTGGCCGAAGTTGGAGTGGGTTGGATGGGGCCAATTTATCATTTCCTTGGTTTAAAGACAGCAGTGATAGTTCATGATCGCGCCAGGCTTTATGATCCCAGCGTGGACAGTGAAGATCGAGGTGACGAGCGTCTAGAACACTTTGTCGAAATTCCTCGTCGAGATGCTTACGCGGCTGATATTACTTATGGCACCAACAACGAATTTGGTTTTGATTATTTGCGCGATAACATGGTGCAGACTTTAGATCGCATGGTCCAGCGTCAAGATTATGCTCACCACTTTGCTATTGTTGATGAGGCCGACTCAATTCTGATTGATGAGGCTCGCACACCATTGATTATTTCTGCTCCAGATACTGAGCCGACCAAAAAATATCAAGAAACAGCTCACATGGTAAAGTCGTTGGTTAAAGATCAGGATTATTCGATTGACGAAAAATCAAAATCAGCCACTCTGACAGATTTGGGAGTGAAGAGAATTGAACAAAAATTGGGCGTCAAAAATCTTTACGAAGAAAGTTTTGAAACTATTCATCACATTGAGTCAGCTCTCAAAGCGATGACTCTTTATCAACGCGATAAAGAATATATTGTTCGCGACGGTCAGGTAGTAATTGTTGACGAACATACTGGCCGCCTGATGTATGGCAGACGTTATTCTGATGGATTACATCAAGCAATTGAAGCCAAAGAAGCAGTCAGTATTCAACAAGAATCCAGAACTTTAGCAACTATTTCTATTCAAAACTATTTCCGGATGTATCACAAATTGGCAGGCATGACTGGTACGGCCGCAACAGAAGCTGAAGAATTTAATAAAATTTATGAAGTAGATGTTTTGGTTATTCCTACTAATAAACCAATTGTTCGCGATGATCGATCTGACATAGTTTACAAAACTACTGCTGCCAAATATTCAGCGATTATCAAAGAAATAGAGAACTTGCACGCCAAAGGTAGACCAATTTTGCTTGGCACTAGATCGATTGAAAATAACCAAATTATTGCTAGCTTTTTGACTAGAAAGAAAATTCCTCATCAGATTTTGAATGCTAAAAATAATGAAAAAGAAGCTTTCATTATTGCTGACGCTGGTAAAAAAGGTGCTATTACGGTAGCTACGAACATTGCTGGTCGTGGAGTGGACATTGTTTTGGGTGGAGCTCAGCCAGAACTTAAAGAATATCGTAAGAAAACTTCTACCAAAAAAAGATCAACTTTACCTAAAAAATATGAAAGTTTGAGATTACCCACCAATATCAATCCCGCCAACTATAAATTGGCAGAATATGCCAAGGCTTTTGCCCAGTGGCAAAAAGCTCACGATCAAGTAGTGGCCTTGGGTGGTTTACATATTCTTGGTACAGAGCGTCATGAATCGCGACGAATTGACAATCAACTCAGGGGCAGAGCTGGTCGACAAGGTGATCCTGGCTCTTCACAATTTTTTGTTGGTTTGGATGATGAGATTATGAGGATTTTTGGGGGTGAGCAAATTGCCAAAATGATGGACTTTTTGAAAATTGATGAGAATCAACCTATTGAACACAAGATGGTTGGTAAATCAATCGAATCTGCTCAGGTGAAAGTGGAGGGATTTTTCTTTGATCAACGTAAAAGATTGGTGGAATTTGACGATGTGATGAATAAGCATCGGGAGATTATTTATAAACGCCGTCGTCGTTTGCTCGAACAAGCAGAAGCTGAGGCTCGTAAAGAAACAGTTTCCGAACCATTACAAGAGCAAATTAAAGGTTTCTTGGAAGAGGAAATTGACAGCTTAGTTAGCAAACACTTCATTCAGGGTTCTGAAGACGAGAGCATTGATTCATTGATTAGGGAATTTATCACTATCATTCCTTTTGACAGCGAATCACAAAAAAGACTCTTTAAAGATTTGAAAAAAATAGGCAATGAAGATGAAATAAAAAATCGATTAAATGAAATTGCTGACAATACTTACAGCTCACGCGAACAAACATTGGGTAAAGAGCAACTGCGTAATTTAGAAAAACTAGTAACGCTTTCTACGGTTGATGAAAAGTGGATGGATCACTTGGATGAAGTAGAGAGTTTGCGTGAAGGCATTTGGCTCAGAGGCGACAAACAAACAGTGATCTCAGAATATAAAAAAGAGGCTTTTGATTTGTTTGAAGAATTGATCGATAGCATAGATGCTACCATCGCCCGACGTATTTTCCGAGTTCATCCAGTTTCGCAGCCAGTTCAATCAGTAATTCCGGAAGGTGTTGAATTTAAAAAAGAAGATATTCACGAAAGTATTACCAAAGAAGTAGCCGATGCTACTCCCCCATCTTCTGCCCAAGCTCCACGGAAACAAACTGGTTCGCTGGGAGATTTAGCCGCCGCCTTGGGATCTGCTAAAGCCACTCCCTCGAGAAAGCCAGGCTCTAAGCGAGCCAAAATCGGTCGCAATGATCCCTGTCCTTGCGGTAGTGGCCTGAAATATAAGAAGTGTGGCCTGATTAATGCACCGGAGCATAAAGGATAAATTTTAATCTGATTTTGGCATTTTTCAGTCTCTCTAATACAGAGTGATATAATTGTTTTATGAGAAATCCTGATAGATTGCTTCCAACCGCTCCAGAAGATCTTTATAGAACTATTGAATCGGGCGATGAAAATGCTTACGCTGCTTGGCAAATTCTTTCCAATCTAGCAAATGGAGGAAATGAGGCCGTTAGAAATTTAGTAAACCAATTAGAAAAAGCTTTTGCCAGCGGAGAAATCAAAATGCCAGTTCAATTAGAAAAAAAGAGAAAAAAATTGGGAATGTTTAGAACAAAAGAAGGCTTACTTCCTCCTGATAATTATTAAATAATTAATTAGTTTAATCATGCCGGAATTGCCAGAAGTTGAAACAGTCGTGCGTCGATTGGGTGAAGTTTTGCCCGGTAGAGTAATTGAAAAGATTGAAGTACTGCGCGATAAAAGTTTTCAAGGGCAACCAAACCGATTGAAGGCTCAGCAAATCACTGGTGTCTCTCGCAGAGCAAAGATGATTCATATTCACTTGGATGGCGATCATGATTTATTAGTTCATCTCAAAATGACTGGCCAATTAATTTTTGTGGGAGATGGTCAAAAGGTTGGTGGCGGTCATCCCACTGGCGATTGGGTTAATCAGTTGCCCAGTAGTCACACTAGGGTGGTTATTACTTTCAAAGATGATTCGATTTTATATTTCAATGACATGCGTGTTTTTGGCTGGATTCGCGCGTTAGATCAGCAGGCAATTGAAAAAGAATTTGATTGCTACGGACCAGACGCCAATAGTAATGAAGTGACTGTTGATTACTTCAAAAAAGTTTTTGCTCATCGCAGCATTCCTATTAAACAAGCGATCATGGATAATCGATTACTTTCTGGAGTGGGAAACATTTATGCTAGCGAGGCGTTGTTCTTCGCTGGAGTTCATCCCCAAAGACCAGCTAAATCTTTGACGGATCTAGAATGGAAAAAGTTACACGAAGTAACTAAAATGGTATTAGACCGGGGAATTAAAGCTGGTGGTACGACTTTTGATGGCAAATATGTGAATGCAGATGGCTTGGCTGGCCGCTATCAAGATCAACTGATGGTTTATGGAAAAGCTGGAGAAGTTTGCAAAAATTGTGGTACGAAAATTGAAAAAATTAAATTAGGTGGGCGAGGTACTTATTTTTGTCCTCAATGCCAAGGTTAGAAAAGTTTATGAAAAAAGTTCTTTACTCAGTTACCAATTTTTTACACTGTGGTGATGACTATTTATTTGTCCATCGAACTAAGAAGACTGACTATGAAGTGGACAGCGGCAGACTCAATGGTATTGGCGGCAAACTAGAGCCAGGTGAAAATTTTCTACAAGCGGCTATCCGAGAAACAGAAGAAGAGACAGGTCTGATAATTGAGGCCAAAGATATTCAGTTAGCCGGCGTGGTGCGCATGCAAGGTGGCTATGAGCAAGATTGGATGATGTGCTTTTTTAAGATTGCGGTACCCACTAAAGACATTCCCTCTGGCATGGAAAATCCTGAGGGAGAGTTAATTTGGTTGCCCAAGGATCGAGTGTTAAATAGTAATTACGAATTAGTTGACGATTTAAATTATTGTTTTCCTGATATTGCCAAAGGAAAAATTCCTTTTTTTGCTCATTCTGAAATGAGTGAAGATGAAACGGTTAAAAATTGGAACGTAACCTATCTGTAAAAATTACTTTATTTTTTTAAAAATCAAAATAATTAAAGATAAATTATAAATATTGTTTCAAAGTATTGACTGATTTTTCTAACAATTGTTTTTCGTCCCAAGAAAGTTTAATTTCGATTGTTTGTTCTACTCCGCTACGACCGATGACACACGGTACGCTCAGTGCTACTCCACTATGACCTTGATAATTATGAAGTGGTGCAGAAACTGGAAAAACCCGTTTGCTATCGCGCAGAACAGCTTCTACTAACTCAGTAGTTGCTACAGCAATAGCGTAGTAAGTTGCTCCTTTAGTTGCAATGATTTTATAAGCGGCATCACGTGTTTTTTGATAAGCCGCTTGAGCTTTTTCAATAGTCATATCTGGTAGAGACAACAAGTTTTGTCCGCCGACAGTCGCACTAGCTAGTGCGGGAAAGGAAGTGTCGCCATGTTCACCCAGAATATAGGCATGAATGCTTCTAGGATTGACTTTTAAATTTTCAGATAAATGAAAGCGGAAACGAGAGGTGTCCAGCGTGGTGCCGGTGCCAAAAATTTGTCCTTTGGGTAAATTGGCAATTTTGTAGGCCTCATAAGTTAGAACATCGACGGGATTGCTAATGATAACGATGATTGCTTCTGGAGCATACTTAACTACTTTGGGAATAATTTCTCTAATGATTTCTTTATTTTTAGTTGTCAAATCCAGTCTAGTGTCTCCTGGTTTTTGTGCACTACCAGCAGCAATTATTACCACATCAGTATTTTTTAAATCTTCATAATTAGAGGAAGAGTGAACTTGAGCAGAGCCCATAAATGACAAACCGTGCTCCAAATCAAGCTCTTCACCCTTTACCTTGTCTTCAGAACGACTGATGAGCAATAATTCATTGGGGATATTTTTCAAGAGTAAAGCAAAAGCCGTGGACATTCCCACGCGACCGCAACCAACAATGGCAATTTTATTATTATCGTATTTGGGCAGTTTAGTCACAGGCTTATTCTATTACTTTTATATTGATGAAAGCAAATTCGGTTGATTATTTTTTAAATCAACCAAGAATCTGTTGAATTTCTTTTTCCAGATCCTCACTCCACTTCACTCCGTAAGGCAACATGATGCGCTCTGGCTTACCACCGTTGGGAATCAAAACAGCTACTCTAATTTTGCCAGGATGTTTTTTCAAAAATTCCCCTAGATTTTGTAAAGTTTTTTTCTCGGTTTTACGAGGAATAAAAATTTCTTTAACATTATCTCTAGGAATATTATCAGCACTTGTTTCTGGAGCACTAATTTTTTCTGCTACTAATTTCAGCTCATCTTCACGATATTGCACAGTAGCTTTGATGAGCACGACTTTATTTTCTTGAATGATGTCTTTTTCTTGTTGATAGAGTTTGGGAAAGAAAACAATTTCTATACTCCCCGTAGAATCTTGAAGAATACCAAAAGCCATTTCTGAACCATTTTTTTTGGTTTTTGTAATTTTAATTCGAGTCAAGATTCCACCAAAAATAAAAACTTTGTCTTTATGAACATGATGATCTAGCTCACTAATATTTTTATTTGATTGACCGCTAACAGCTTCCAGCTGGTCTGCTAGCGGATTATCGGTTAAGTACATACCCAATAATTCTTTTTCAAAGGACAATAATTCCTTGACGGGATATTCTTTCAGTTTGGGAAAACTATCTTGAATGACGGTGCTATCAGTAGAAATTTTGGCAAAAAGATTATCTTGGCCATCAATATCGGATTGAAATTGAGCGGCTGTTTGACGAGTGTCTTCTAAATTTTCCAACATACTAGCTCTCGTGCCAAAAACATCCATCGCTCCTACTTTGATTAAACTTTCAATTACTTTTTTATTAACTTTTCTGCCATCGGTTTTGTGAATGAATTGAGTGAGTGAATGAAAACTGCTATCAAGTGTTTGTCTTGTTTGCAAAATATTTTCAATAGCGGCAATACCAACATTTTTGATAGCAGAAAGACTAAAACGAATAGCCTTTTTTTCCAAAGATTGCTGGTTTTTTTCAATAGTAAAAGTATCGTCAGAGGCATTGATGTCAGGTGGTAAAATCTCGATTCCCATCTTTCTACTGGCTTCTACTGCAACGGCTACTTTTTCATCTCTGGTTACAGAGGTGGCATTTGATTCAACACTCAGCAGAGCGGCCATATATTCCACTGGATAATTGGCTTTGAGATAAGCAGTTTGGTAAGCAATCATGGCATAGCTGGCGGCGTGAGCTTTATTGAAACCATAGTTAGCAAAAGCTTCGATAAAGCCCCAGACTTTTTCTGAGATGTTTTTCTTATAACCCTTTTTGACAGAATCTCTAATAAACCGCTCACGGTTTTTGTCTAACATTTTGCGCTGTTTCTTACCAATCGCTCGACGCAACATGTCAGCTTCGCCCATGGTGTAGCCGGCCATATGGTGCACGATTTCTAGGACTTGCTCTTGGTAAACCATGATGCCATAGGTTTCCTTCAAGATTGGCTTGAGAGATTCGTGGGGGTAAGTAACACTTTTTGGATTGTGTTTTCCTTCGATAAAACGAGGAATTAGATCCATTGGACCTGGTCGATAAAGGGCTAACATAGCGGTGATATCTGAAAATTGAGTGGGTTGGAGAGATTTAGCCACTCGACGCATGCCACCTGACTCTAGTTGAAAAATACCGACGGTTTCTCCTGAAGCAAGTAATTGGTAAGTTTTCTTATCATTGATGGGAATATTGGCGATATCCAGTTTTTTATTTTGATATTTTTCAATTAAATTAACAGCAGCCTGAATAGTAGATAAGTTTCTCAGTCCCAAAAAATCAAATTTAAGCAAGCCAATGGCTTGATCATCGATATTACAATCCAATGAATACATATCATATTGAGTAATCATTTTACCGGTACGACCATCTTTTTGAATGGGAGTGTATTCTGGGAGTGGTTTATCAGCGATGATCACCGCTGCAGCATGAACACTGCTGTGACGGATAGTACCTTCTACTTGTTGGGCCAAATCTAGAAGTTTTTTGAAACGAGGTTGTTTATAATATTCTCCCAATTCCGGTACGTTGCGCAAAGCAAAGGCAATACCGGTTTTTTTTCCTGGAACATTGGGAATGAGTTTGGCAATTCGATCTGGATCTTCGTAGGGCATGCCCAGCACTCGACCGATATCTCGCACTGCTACTCTGGCCTCCATTCGACCGAAAGTAATGACGTGAGCCACATGGTCGTGACCATATTTTTCGGCTGCATATGCGATCACCTCTTCGCGTCGGTCATCAGCAAAATCAATATCTATATCAGGAGGAGTGGGTCGCTCTGGATTTAAAAACCGCTCGAAAGGCAAGCCGTGCTCCAAGGGGTTGAGCGTGGTAATATCTAGGCAATAAGACACTAGTGAGCCAGCCGCAGAGCCTCTGCCCGGACCAACACCAATACCTCGCTCTTTTGCCCAAGTGACAAAATCCTGAGTAATTAAAAAATAAGTGGCATAACCCTTGTCGTTAATAATTTTTAATTCATATTCCGCTCTAGTTTTTAGATCATCAGTTATCTTGTCAAACTTTTTCTTCATCCCTTCATAAGTTTTTTTACTTAGCCACGACTCATTAGTTTCATTTTTTGGCAATTCAAATTCAGGGAAAATGAGTTGACCCGTGGGAATTTCTAGATTACATCGCTCGGCGATTTTAACGGTATTTTCAATTGCCTCTGGATAATCACTGAACAAATCTTTCATTTCTTCAGTTGATTTCAAATAAAAAGTTGGCATGTTAGCCATACTCATTCGTTTTTTATCAGCAATAAGTTTTCTAGTTTGTACACAAAGTAAGGCATCTTGAGCCTCTACTTCGCTAGCCTCCACGTAGTGGACATCATTGGTAGCTACCAAAGGAATATCGAGATCTCTAGAAATTTTGACCAGTTTTTTATTGAGCTCTTTTAGTTCTTTAGCTCCTGGATGATTTTGCAGTTCAATATAAAATCGATCACCAAAAACCTTTTTATATTTTTGGAATTTTTTTAGAGCGGTTTTATCTTTTTTCTCGCGTAGCAATTTATTAAAAACACTGTTCATACAACCGCTCAAAACAATCAAACCTTCGTTGAGTTCAAAAAGTATTTCATCATCAATTCTCGGTTTGTAGGAAAAACCTTCCAAATTGGCAATAGAAATTAATTTCATTAAGTTTTTGTAGCCGGCCAAGTTTTGAGCAATAACAGTCAGATGAGCTTGATCATTGCCCATTTTAGTTTGTTTATCAGAGCGAGATTTTTTGGCGATATACAGCTCGCAACCGATGATGGGCTTAATGCCCTGATTGCGACAAGCATTATAAAAAGCAATCGCACCGTACATACCACCATGATCAGTTAGCCCGATGGCAGTTTGCTGATGATCTTTAACTTTGGCTAAAAGTTTGGGAATTTTGGAAAGTCCGTCCAACATGGAATATTCAGTGTGGACATGGAGGTGGACAAAGTCAGACATATTTTATCTCAGAATGGCACAGCTATTAATCAGCTTCAAGAGTGGTTTGCAATGCTTTCCTCACCACTTTAGGATCTATTTTTTTATTAATATTTTTCATGATTTGACCGATTAAGAAACCGATGACTTGAGTTTGGCCAGCTTGATATTTTGCCACAGCATCAGCATTATTTTTCAGAACAGTTTGAATAATATTTTTGAGCTCAGTATCATCAATTTTTTCAGTGGCGTGCAGTTTTTCAAAAGATGTTACGGCTTCTTCAGGTTTTGCGTCAGAACTCATGATAATTTTTTTGTTGATAAAATCATTGGCAAAAAGATTATTATCAAGGCTTTTTTCAGCTAAAAGGGCAAAGACTTTCTCCAGCCACAGGATCTTCTTTTTTGAATCAGTGGCAAGTAAGATCTCAATCTGTTTTGGATGTAGTGCATATTTTTCTTGCCATTTTTTGGCAATGATGATTGGTAAGTCTGGTAGTGAAGCACGAATCTCAGCAATAAAGCTTTCTTCAAAGTGAAATGGCGGAATATCAGGCTCTGGGAAATAACGATAGTCTTCGGCTTCTTCTTTACTGCGTTGAGAAAAAGTTTCGTTCTTGACTGAATCCCAACCCCTAGTTTCTTGAATAGGAGTTTCACCAGCCTCAAGTAATTTGGCTTGACGCTCTAATTCATAGTCGACTGCTTGTTCCATAAAACGAAAAGAGTTGATGTTTTTGATCTCTACTTTGTAGTTGGGTAAGGCAGTTTCTCCAATTTTTCTAAGAGAGATATTAGCCTCCAAACGCATGCCTCCTTGCTCCATATCGCAATCAGCCACTTCCAAGAAGCGTAACAATTGACGGATTTTTTTCCCAAATTCCTTTGCTTGTTTTCCACTAGTTATATCTGGCTCAGTAACAATTTCCACTAGTGGCACTCCGCTTCGATTGAAGTCAACGAGAGTCACTTTTTTGTCGTCAATAGAAGTATGCAGTAATTTGCCAGTATCTTCTTCGAGATGAATCCTCCGAATCTCAATCACTCCATCAGTGACAGTCATTTGGCCGTCATAACAGAAAGGTAAATCGTATTGGCTGATCTGATAGCCTTTGGCTAGATCGGGATAGAAATAGTGTTTGCGATCGAATTTTGAAAAATTATTGATTTGACATTCAGTAGCTAAGCCAATTTTGAGAGTCCACTCAATTGCTTTTTTATTTGGTACTGGCAATCCGCCTGGCATTCCCAGGCAAACTGGACAAGTATAACTATTGGGTTTTTCAGCACTGAATGGATCGTTGACACAACCACAAAACATTTTTGAATCAGTTTTTAATTCAGCGTGTATCTCTAGACCAATGACGGGTTTATATTTTTCTTGCCACTTCATGACTTTGTTCTCCAGGTATTCCAATTAGTATTTTTTTCGAAAGCATCAGCCACTTGAATGGCTTTTTCTTCTTGCCACATCGGAGTAATAAAGTTTAATCCCAAGAATAAATTCGTTTCTGAATCGCGATAATAAGGCACATTAATTCCAGGGAAGCCAGCCAGTGAGCTTGGTTCGAGTAGCATATCTTCCAATTCACCAAACATAGCAGTTCCATCGGTAATGCCAATTTTTTTAGCAAAGCCTGGGGAAGTGGGTGAAATTAATACGTCATATTTTTCAAACAGGTGGTTGAGATCTTCGATGAAAAGAGTCCTGACGCGCTGAGCCAACTCGTAATATTTTTCGGCATAACCAGCACTTAATGTGTAAGTGCCTAGCATTTGTCGGCGTTTAGCCTCAGCGCCGAAATGCGAGCGATCGTTGCCATAGCGAATGCCATCATAGCGAGCTAAATTACTGCTCACTTCTCCTCGCTGAACCACGGTATAAACACTAACGGCATAACGAGGATTGAGGGCATTAACTTTGTCTACGGTTGCACCCAAATTTTTAAAAACGTCTAATTGTTTTTCAAGTTGTTCATTAACTAATTCCAATCCGGCGATGTCATGATAGAGCACACCAATCTTCATTCCTTTTAAGCTCTTTCCCAGTGAAGCAGTAAAATCTGGAACTTTTTGGTTGGAGGTGGTGGCATCATTGCTGTCGTGACCTGCCAGAAAATTGAGCATGATGGCCGCGTCTTCTACTGTTTTGGCAAGTGGTCCTGGACTGTCAGTGGATGAGGCCATAGCGGCCACTCCGTAACGGCTGACGCGGCCATAAGTAGGTTTCAAACCCACTACTCCGCACCAAGCGGCGGGCTGACGAATAGAACCAGCGGTTTCACTACCAATAGCAATAGTGCAGAGATCAGCAGCTATGGCCGCTGCACTACCACCAGAAGATCCTCCCGGTAAATGATTGGTATTTCTAGGATTGAGAGTTCTACCATAATCGCTGGTTTCAGTGGAAGAACCATGAGCCCAAGCATCTAAATTGGTTTTGCCCAAAGTAATTCCACCAGCTGCCAACATTTTTTTAGTGACAGTGGATTCAAATTGAGGAGTAAATTTATCTAAAACTTTGGAAGAGGCTGTGGTGCGCAGATCACGAGTGCAAAAGTTATCTTTGACAGCTACCGGAATACCCATCAGTGGTAAATCATGAGCTTTCTCAGCTTGTGCTAAAGCTTGATCGTTGATAGTTAAATAAACATTAAGTTTTTTATTGTTTTCATTAACGGCTTGCAGTGTATCTTGATAAAGTTCAGCCAATGAAAATGTTTTGTTTTTAAGCCCCTCTAAAGTTTGCTGGAGAGTGAGGGTGTTTAGTTTAGACATCTTTTTCCTCCAAAACTCTCGGAACTACAAAAAAACCCTGATGAGTCTTTGGGGCATTAGCCAGTGCTTCTTGCTGAGAAAACATTTTTTCTTTTTTCACCTCATCTTCTCGCCAAACGTTTTCCAAACCAGTAACTTGGTGAGTGGGCGGTGTTTTACTAGTATCAAGCTCGCGCAACTCTTCAACTATAGTCAAGGTTTCAGCAAAATCCCGAGCAAACTGCTTTTGTTCTTCGTCAGATACAGGAATTTGTGCCAATTTAGCGACATGATTTACATCACTGGGAGTTACTACAACTTTTGACATATCTGGAAGTATAGCAGATGGCCAGGGGTTTTTTAAGATGGCTGCTAGGCGATTTTTTTAAGAGTGGCGATGCGATCTTCAATAGGTGGATGAGTGGCAAATAAATTGGCAAATAAATGCACAGCACCACTCGTATTTTTCAAAGGATTGGTGATGTAAAGATGGGCAGTAGCTTTATTAGCCACTTCCAGCGGTTCACGATCCTGATCAAGTTTAGTTAGCGCACTGATTAAACCATTGGGGTTTTTAGTTATGGCCACACCAGAAGCATCAGCCAGAAACTCTCGCTTACGAGAAATAGCCAGTTTAATTAATTGCGCAATTAAAGGAGAGAGCAGAGCCAATACCAAGCCAACTGCAAACAAGATTAATTGTGCTTGACCACTTTCTCGATTTTTTCGTCCTCCCCTGCCCCAATAAGTCATTCTAAGCAACCAATCAGAGAGTAAGGCCAACAATCCTACAAGAACAGTCACTACCGACATTAAGCGAATATCATAATTTTTAACATGAGAAAGTTCATGAGCCACTACACCTTCAATTTCTCCCCTATTTAAGCGACTAAGCAAGCCAGTAGTGGCGCACACCACTGCGCGTTGCGGATCGCGACCAGTTGCGAAAGCATTCATGGCGGTGTCATCAATCACAAAGAGCCTTGGCAAGGGCATTTTTTGACTATTGCAAATATTTTCAGTGACAGTGTAAAAATCAAAAAAATCAGCTCGAGTAGCTTCGCGCGCCCCAGAAAGCCCCAGAATA
>JBDRPH010000081.1:0-3718 GCA_043827245.1 Minisyncoccota bacterium
GGACAAACCTTTTGATTCCGCTACTGCAGCGCCCGCTTGCTCTACTACAGCATACAACACATCCAAGGTCGTCATTGTTTCCACTACTGGTGCTTGCACAAAAGGATGATTCTCTGACCAGTTGTAACTAGTAATTTGCTGTTGAGCATCGTTCATTTCCTGAACCGATAAAACTGGTGAAGCCAATACTAATTTGGCAGGCAGAAAAGCGTCCTTACTGGTCAATTCTTTGGTAAATCTAGCCAAACCCTCAACAATATCCTGAACAATATTATCTGATCTGCCCACCGCCAATTGATGGACTAATTTACCTTGTTTGATCAAAAAAATGGAAACCGTATCATTATGAGCATAAATTAAGACCTCAGAGGCCATGCTGTCTTTGCTCAATATTTCTTGAATAAGAGCGTCAGTAATGACCACGAAACCCACCGGTGTCAGTCCCAAATTCTCCGTCAGACTCTTAATAAACATTTTTTTCTCTTTGAGCAAACCAACCTCGTCCACCCATTGGGGATCAAAACCGAAGACCACTTCACTGATATTCTCTGAACCAGCTCCCAATTCTTGCAAAGCTTGATCTGCCTTAATCAAGCCATCCTCATCATCCTCAAAAGTAATTAGGCTCGATTCACTCAGAGTTTGAATTTCTTTGCCATCAATCTTCCACAAGGCCGCTTGCACAGACTGATTGACAAACATCAAACATAAATAAGTATGAGGTGGTGTCTCGACTTCTGCTGATTTGGCTTGTTTGCCGAAAATTTTGAGTGCCATAGGTTAAAAATTAAACACACAGCTCTGCCCACAACAAGATTTGCTGCGACTAAGAGCTTACTAGACTATTTAAACAGAATTTTAGAGTAAATGAAAGAGGGCTGAGTTTTGATGCCGGTTAATATTAAATTAATTGCAAATATAGTCGTCTTATTCCAGCGGCCACTGCTTTTTCTTTAAAGATTTTAATTCGACCAATCTCACCTGTGCTCGCGACATGCGGGCCACCACATAATTCCTTTGACACCCAATCGCTTTCTGCATCACGACCGATGGTGTAAACGTTGACCTCATCCGGATATTTCTCTGCAAAAAAGGCTAGCGCACCAACTTTGAGAGCCTCGGCTTTATTCATTACCTGTTTGGTAATTGGTAAATCAGCGACAATCCAGTCATTAATTTGCTGTTCAATTTGTTGTTTTTCCTCTTCAGTCAAAGCCTGCGGATGAGTAAAGTCAAAACGCAATCGCTCTCCAGTAATATTGGAACCCTTTTGCTCTACGTGATCACCCAAAATCTGACGTAAAGCCGAATGCAATAAATGTGTCGCCGTATGGTATTGAACCGTAGCCTCCGAGTGATCGGCCAAGCCACCTTTAAACATGCCTACTGAAGCCGTTCTGGATTGCTCGGCGTGTTTGTCCTTAATACTTTGGAAATCTTCTTCGATTTTTTCCGCTAAAGGGAAGTTTTTTTGTTGAGCCTCTTCAATTGATAACTCCAAAGGAAAGCCGTAAGTTTCGTACAAAGTAAAAGCCAATTGGCCCGTCAATTCTGACCCAACGGTGATTTGTTTTTCAAATTCTTGCAAGCCTCTTTCTAAAGTTTGCAAAAACTTTTGTTCTTCAGTGTGCAAAGCCTGACGAGTAAGATCAACTTTTGCTAAAACTTGAGGATATTCTGGGTAAGTTTGACCTACTAACTCGGCTATTTTAGCTAAGAATGGTTGAGTAATACCCAGTTGCTTTCCGAAACGTACTGAGCGACGAATTAAACGACGCACAAAGTAACCCTGATCTTTATTGTCTGGCAAAACTCCGTCAGCGATCAGCATTACGGCCGCTCGCATATGATCGGCAATTACTCGAAAAGCCACCGTATCTTCACCCTGATAAGATCGACCAGCTACTTGTTCGACATATTCAATAATCGGAGTAAATAAATCAATCTTAAAAACATCTGGCTCGTTATGCACGGCCGCCAACATTCGCTCTAGGCCCCCACCAAAATCAATGTTTAATTGAGGTAATGGCTCGAAGCCTTGAGCGGTCTTCTGATACTGCATAAAAACTGAGTTGCCTATTTCTAAGAATCGACCGCAGTCACAGTTTACGTGACACTGCTGATCTTTAAATTGAGAATTTTCATGTAACTGTAAATCTGCTCCAAAATCAAAAAAGATCTCGCTATCTGGCCCACCAGGCTCGCCGACTGGCATGTTGGCTGGCTCGCCAGATCGAGACCACCAGTTGGCCGCACCCTCGTAAAAGAAAATTCTGCTAGCTTGTAAACCTTTTTCTTTGGCCCCGTCAGCTATCTTGGCTTCAATGCCACGACTGGCAAACAGTTTTTGCCAAATCTCAGTTGTTTGATCGTCACGAGGAATACTCAAAGTTTGATCTCCGCCATAGGCCGTCACATACAATCGAGCTGGATCAAGTTTTAGCTCACCAACTAAAAACTCAAAAATCCATGCCAATTGCTCTTCTTTGAAATAATCTCCCAACGACCAGTTGCCCAACATCTCAAAAAAAGTAGTGTGACGATTGTCACCCACTTCTTCAATATCTTGCGATCGAAAACATTTTTGTGAATCAGCAATTCTTGTTCCCTGAGGATGTTTGGCACCCAGTAAGTAAGGCACAATTGGTTGCATACCAGAGCTGGTAAACAAGGTAGTGGGATCATTTTCTGGCACTAGTGGAGAAGAAGGAATAACGACGTGATCTCGCTTGGCAAAAAAATCAAGGTATTGTTGGCGCAATTGGCTAGAAGTAAGCATGGGCAAATTATATCAGGAGTAACTAGACTCCTTTAAATAGCATTTTATTTTTAACTCGTTTCCGGGGAACAACTGGCTCTCCCTTAAGATCAGCTTTCAAATCAGAGGCTTCCTGAGCAAAAGTACCAATTAAAAAGCTTTTCGCTGCCTGACCCAAAGTTTTGTCCGCGTCCTCAATCACGCCTTGTTTGACTAACTCTGGCCGAGCCTCTTTCCACAAATCACCCATTTCATCTAGAAAATCTTCGCCTCTTTCCGTAGCAAAAAAATAAACAGCGGCGGCTCCAGCTGCTAAACCAGCCACAAACCCAATCATAAATGGACTTTGAAAATTATTTTTTTCTGCCATCTTTTTTGCTAGTTAACCAACTAGTAAATACCTCAAAAGCCTTAACTCCTGCTTGTAAGCCACCTGCCAAACCTCCCAAATTCTGCAAAGGAGAAATAATGGCATTAATCTTGGCTTCTGCTTCATCTAGTGTGCTATTAACTTTGTGCAAAGTGCGCTTGGCTTCGTTGAGCACTAAAATAATCTGCACTCCCACAATCGAAAGAATGATTGTTAAAATCACAGCGACGACCGTTAAAACCGTAGGTAAAAGACTTTCCATAAAACCTCCTTTGTTATTAATCAATTACATCTTACAAGAAATCTGCTGACACTAAAAGCGGACAAACACCGTTCGTTGCAGAGTCGTAGTTTTTTTCTGTTTATCAGTCGCTTCCAAAGTAATAGTAGAAATGCCTTCGGTAGGCAAAGTAATTTGAGTTTCAAAATTACCATCTAACTCAACAAAAATGGGCTGAGAATTGACGGTTACCACTGTTTCTGGTTCAGTGGTGCCTTTGACAGTTACCTGAGCAGAAACAAGTGAATCTTACGTGGGCTCGATTAATTCAAGTTTGTGTGGAGAAATAACTCCATAACAACGAATACAA
>JBDRPH010000082.1:0-2579 GCA_043827245.1 Minisyncoccota bacterium
GCAACCTATTTTAGAACTTTTGAAAAAAACTGGCTGGCAAGTACATTTTTGGCCATTGCCGGGACTAGCTCAAGCACCAGCAAAACCTCTCACTTTATCAGACTACGTAGAATGGCTGGAAAATAAAACCAAATCACTTGATTCTTTTGTTCTGCTTGGCCATTCTTTCGGCGGACAGCTGGCTATTAGATTCGCAAGACTCAACCCAACCAAGGTTCAACAATTAATTTTGGTAGACAGCTCTGGCATCCTTGATTCGTCTTTAATCAAAGTAATCAAACGTTTAGTTTTTAAAACTCTAGCTAGAGCTGGTAAAACTTTTACTCAGTCACCCGCTTTGCGTCGCCTGCTTTATCGTTTTGCTAGAGAAACTGATTATTACGAAGCCTCTCCTACCCAGCGGGCAACTATGAGAAATATTTTAGCTGATGAAATCAAAACTGATTTGCCACAAATCAAAACTCCTACTCTAGTTATTTGGGGAGCAGCTGACAAAGTCACTCCTTTGAGTTTGGGTCGGAAAATAGCTCAAGCCATTCCTCAAGCCCAGTTAAAAGTATTAGCCAACGCTCGTCATTCCGCAGTCTATACTCATCCTGAAGCAGTAGTCGATTCTATTAAAAAATTTATTAATAACAGTTAGCAAAACAATTAATAGATCAATTCAAAATGCAAATCATTACTCTTTTTATCATCATCATTTTTCTGCCCCTCATCTTGGTGAGATTGCTGCGCTGGCTGGCATGGAGCCAACAAAAAGAATATCGGGCAGATCGTTTATGGCAATTTTTACTCTCTGAGGAGGGTCTATATGAGCTATTGCGCGTTATTCCACAAAGAACTGACTTTACTCGTGTTGGAATGAAACGACCGACTATTACGATTCGCGCCAGCGCAACTGGTTTTCTCAGCTTAACACTCGTGAGCTATGTTCTCACCACGGCTTATTTTTTAGGTCTTTGGTGGCTACCAATTGCTGTTTATCTACTCGCTCCTGTTTTTCCCGGAATAATAAGTTTCATCAGTGAGATTTTTAAATCCAGCTTAAGTTTTATTTTGCTATTTCTAGCTCATCAAAAAGTAGCCTCTACTAAACCTAAAATTATTGGCATTACCGGAAGCTATGGCAAAACTACCACTCGACATTTAGTGGCTCACGTTCTTACTCAACAATTTACGGTTTTTACTCCCATCAAATCTCACAACACTCCACTGGCGATAGCTTGGTCGATTCTGCGCCACTACCGGGGAGAAGAGATTCTATTTTTGGAATTTGCTGCTTATAAAAAGGGAGAAATTCGTCGATTGGCACGCTGGTTTACGCCAGAACTGAGCATCATCACTGGTGTTACTCATCAGCACCTAGCTTTATTTGGCAGTCTGGAAAACATCATCAAAGCTAAAGGTGAATTGGTAAAAGCTACCAAACTTGATGGCCAGGTTTTTTATAATGGCAGCGATGAACTTGCTCTCAAAGTTTGCGAACAAGATTCCAGTAAAAAAGCTGTGGCTTATGCTGGTCCAAAATCAATAGTGTCACTCACTAAAGTGAGATTGAATGAAAAAGGCAAATTGCAATTTAGTTGGCAGGGCAAGATTATTCAGACTCATTTGTCAGTACTTTATGCCACCAAAGCTATTCAAGCGGCTATTGGTGTGGGCGAATATTTTCAAATCCCCTCGGCCAAAATTCGCCTTGGATTGACTCAGTTTTTGCCCACCGAAAATTATCTTCAAGTTTATCAGCATCAACAGGGCTTCACGATTATTAATGATGGCAAAACTAGCAATCCAGAGGGTTTCTTGGGGGCGTTGGAGTTGTTGGGTCATTTTAAAAAACAAGGGAAAAACACTCTACTACTCACGAGTGGCATTATTGATCTGGGAGATCAATCAGATGAAATTCATTTGAAACTTGCCAAAGCAGCCAAAGAAGTTGCTGATTTAGTGCTTTACACCGGGATAGATGGTCTGCATATTTTTCGCGAAGTATTCGGAGCAGACATGACTAATCGAACCGAGACTATTCGTTCAATTTTAGAAAAACTAAATAAAGAAGACGTGCTTTTAGTAGAAGGTCATGCTCCTGTTTGGTTACAAAAATTATTGGTCAGAACATATGATTAGTGCTAGCTTGGGTGCTCATTATTCCTTCCGTTTTGTTTTGCTGAGCATTCGCTTATTCTGGCAAACTCTAATTGGTTCCTTTTTCTCCAATAAATCTTCTACTGCAACAATTAATCAGCTCAAAAAACAATTAGCAGACAAATTTAACGGGCAAGTAGTCTTAACTTACAAGGGTCGCGATGCAATTCAGGTTGCGCTCACGTCTCACAGTTTTGTCAAATCAAACGATATTATTCTCACCCAAGCTTTTACTTGCTATGCCATCGAAGAGGCAATCATCAGAGCCGGAGCAAAGCCTGGTTTCGTTGACGTAGGTAAGGGTCAAGTTAATCTAGCGGTCGAAACTCTTCAACGCGGCTTTGAACGCTACGATCAAGAAAATCAGCGCGTACGAGCAGTTATTGTCCAGCATTCATTAGGTCATCCGGCAGAAATTGCCAAAATCAGAGACT
>JBDRPH010000083.1:0-3804 GCA_043827245.1 Minisyncoccota bacterium
CTAATCGTCAACGCGCTACTGATCCGGGCAAAGTTGAAGGCAATCCAATCTTTGTGTATCACGATTTGATCAATGATGACTTGGCAGAGGTTAAAGATTTAAAGACTCGCTATGAACAAGGCAAGGTGGGAGACGTAGAAGTCAAAGAAAAATTATTTGCCGCTCATCAGCGCTTGTTTGCTGGGGCAAGAGCTAAGCGCCAGGAGTTATCACAAAACTTAGAGTTAGTCAAAAAAATCTTGGCAGATGGCGCGCAAAGGGCAAACGAAATGGCTGGGCAAACTCTGGCTGAGGTTTATCAAATAATTGGCGAGCACAATCAATTAAATTAAATAAATTTCAAAAATTTAAATAGAAAGAAATTATGAAACCAGTAATTGAATATAGTGATTTTGAAAAACTTGATTTACGCATTGGCAAAGTGGTGGCGGCTGTTGCGCCAGAGTGGAGTGAAAAACTTTTACAACTAACCGTTGATTTCGGTCCAGAAATCGGTGAGCGCAATATTTTGGCAGGTATTAAACAGTGGTATGAACCAAGCCAAATGGTCGGCAAGCACTATCCATTTGTGATTAATTTGGCCGAACGGAAAATGGGGGAGGGTGTTAGTCAGGGCATGATGATCATGGCCGATGGAGAGCCTCAACCAGTACCTTTTACTGTTTCTGAAGAAGTCGCCCCTGGCACGATAGTGCGATAGTCTTTTATTCGATAAATTAGCCTTTATGTTTTTTTGATTGCTTGTGATAGCATTGCCAATATGAATAAAAGTAATGGCAGAGGCAAAGAAATTGGACGAACAGTTGGGTTTTTAGGTCAAAGAATAGCCAGTCTTTCTCCAGAAGCTCTGCAGTGTTTAATTAATCAGGCTGAGAAAACTAATCAAGAAGATTCTCCTCAGAATAGACTTGATTTTTTCTTAAATTATTATGAACTTTCAGAAGTGACAATTAGTCAAATCAATCGTTTGCTTAGAACAGCCAAAAAACTAGGCGAATCCGGTATTTCGCCATATTTATTTTACCTTTATTTAAATTTTGGCTTAGAAGAATTTGAACAAAATTTTCTCGAGCTTAAGCAGCAATTGACGACTGGCTGATTGTTTTTGCTTCTTGTGCTGTCACAGTATTTTCCGTAAAACTACCTTGTTCTCATCAGGAACTCTGCCCAAACTGTTAACAACCAACTGAAAGTGAGTGCGGTGGAGCGTCAGCGAAGTGATGAAAGTTTAAAAAAGCGGTTGCCAAAGATTCTGAAATGGGTTTTGGCGATTGGTGCATTATATGAACTGAGTTTGTTTGCTGCTGATGAAATTGCTAAAAATATAGTTTTAGAAAGAGCCAATGGAACTTGTGAGGGTTGTGGCAAGCAAAATCTGAATGGCACTGGAATAGTAGGTCATCTCAACCATGCTAGAGGCGAAAATTATAATAATCCCAATAATTTGCTTTTTCATTGCTTTCAATGCGAAGCTCTTCATCACCTCAAGCATGTCGGTAATGCTAAAAAAATAGGACTGCGAGAGCAAGACAATAATGCTTCAGCATTGGGTCGATTAGTTGAACTTATTATCAATGATTCTGCTGAATTCGAAATTTTTTATCATAAACATCAACCAGAAATAGATTTATTGTTCAAAAAATTAAAAGTGTCATATTCGCAATTTATACGCAGTTACAGTAGTTATTAACTTATTTAATTTTCCGATTAAAGAATGGTCGTGTTACAATACAAATTCGAACTATGCCTGGTACTAAAACATCAACCCCAATCAAGAAAGCTCCCGAATCCAAGGGAACTCAAAAAGCTCCCAATGAACGCAAGCCAGTTGGGCGACGCTTTGAAATGAGTGTAAATCTCAATAAATTTTTCAATCGAGGTTTGATCTTTTTGATTATTTTCTTGCTCTTTCTTCCCTATCTGCGTAGTTTATTTGGAGTTGGTACTTCAGAATATATTTCTTTAAGTCAGCTGGTGCGTGACGTGCGGGAAGAAAAGATTGAAACACTGCAGGTGACTGGTACTGAGTTGCGTGCTGTTTATAAAGATGGCGAAAAACGTTACACCCTCAAAGAAGAGGGGCAAGAAGCGTTGTCAATTTTAAATTCGGCAGGCATTGATCTTGCCCAGGTAGATGTCAATGTAGAAGATGTGTCTTTTGGCCAATTGTTTTGGGAGTTAGTGATCAATTTTTTACCAATCGGCTTGATGATTTTCTTTTTCATGATGATGTTCCGCCAGGCTCGAGGATCTCAAGATGGAATCTTGGGGATTGGTCGCAGTAAAGCCAAGATATTCGTTAAGGGCAAGCAAGACATTACTTTTGATAATGTGGGTGGTATGGACGAGGCAAAACAAGAACTCAAAGAGATAGTCGATTTTTTACGCAATCCTAAAAAATACGTCAAAGTTGGAGCTCGCACACCAAAGGGTGTTTTGTTAGTGGGTCCCTCTGGTACGGGCAAAACCTTGTTGGCCAGAGCTGTAGCAGGTGAAGCAAATGTACAATTTTTATCAATCGCTGGTTCAGAGTTTATGGAGATGCTGGTAGGAGTTGGTGCTTCGCGAGTGCGTGATTTATTTGATATGGCTAAAAAAATAGCTCCTTCGATTATTTTTATTGATGAAATTGATGCGATTGGTCGAGTACGTGGCCAGGGAAGTATGGGCGGCCATGACGAGCGAGAGCAAACCCTCAACCAAATCTTGGTCGAAATGGATGGCTTTACCCAAAACGACAACGTGATCGTCATGGCCGCCACCAATCGTGGTGACATGCTCGATCCAGCTCTAGTTCGTCCCGGTCGCTTTGACCGTAGGGTGATGGTCAGTTTGCCGGACTTGGAAGAACGTAAATATATTTTAAAGATCCACGCCAAGGGCAAGCCTTTAGATAAAAACTTAACCTGGGAAAAAATTGCCAGACGTACGGTTGGTTTTTCTGGAGCTGATCTGGAAAACATGCTCAATGAAGCCGCGATTGCCATCGCCCGTGAAGCTCGCAAAACCATCACCATGGAAGATATCGAAGAAGCCTCTATGAAGGTCAAATACGGTCCTAGCAAGAAACGATTGCGCGATGACTACGAACGAGAACTAACGGCTTATCATGAGGCTGGCCATGCGGTCTTAGCTCATATCTTGCCTTATACCGATCCAGTCCATCGCATTTCGATTGTTTCTCGTGGTCAAGCTTTGGGTTACACCTTTACCCCCCCGGAAAAAGATAAATTGCAGATTCTAAAATCAGAAATGTTAGATGAAATCGTGGTGATGATGGGCGGGCGGGCTGCAGAGATGTTGGTGTTTGATGAGCAAACTGCTGGAGCAAGCAATGACATTGATCGAGCCACCCGGGTAGCCCGCGCCATGGTAGTGGAGTATGGGATGAGCAAATTAGGTCCAATGAACTTTGGACCGCAATATGAGCAAAGCTACTCCCGAACCTGGGGAGAACCAGCCAAAATCTCTAGTCGTTTACAAGAAAAAGTTGATTCGGAAATTGGTAAGATTATTGAAATCGCTCAAACTCGCGCCATGGATTTGCTTAAAAAATATCGCCCCCAACTCGATTCCGTTTCTCACAAATTGCTAGAAGTAGAGACCTTGGATAGTATTGAGTTTGAAAAGGTTATCAAACTCCCCAAAGCTCGTCGTAAAACCAAACGAGCTTAATTTTTTTCGACTCTAGCTTGTGTCTGCTCTCCAATTTTCGTATCATGACTCTTACATGAAGATAGAACCTGCCCTCTCTCTCCGCCTTCCTTTAGCTCGTCGTCTAGCCAAGATTCTAGTTATGATCAT
>JBDRPH010000084.1:0-10077 GCA_043827245.1 Minisyncoccota bacterium
AAATACTGATAATAACGGTCAATGGTGAAGTTGTTTAAAAAAAATAATATCCTCAAAAACTAATCAATCAACTGTATAGTAAAATGAAATAAATAGAAATAGATTCCAGAAAGGCAATTATGAAACGCATTTTAGTCACAGGAGCATTTGGTTTGGTCGGTAGCGACTTAGTTCCAGAATTACAAAAAAAGTTTGGCCAAGATGCGGTGATTGCTCTGGCTCGCGAAACAGTTAGCCCTGATTTTCAAGGCATTATCGAGAAAGGTGACGTGCGCGACGGTCAATTAATGGCTGATCTTGTCAAAAAACATGACATTGGCGAAATTTATCACCTGGCTGGCCTGCTTTCCGCCGGCGGAGAAAAACAACCCGATCTAGCTTGGGAGGTTAACGTAGATGGTCTAAAACACGTACTTGATCTGGCCAAAGAGCACAAACTGAAAGTCTTTTGGCCCAGCTCCATCGCCGCTTTCGGCCCCAGCACACCCAAGCAAAACGTGCCACAGCACACTTCACTCGAACCAACCACCATGTATGGCGTTACTAAAGTCACGGGCGAGCTACTTTGTCAATATTATTTTGAAAAATATGGCGTGGACGTCAGGAGTTTGCGCTATCCTGGGCTTAATGGCTATAAAGCCAAACCAGGCGATGGCACTACTGAATATGCCATTCATATTTTTTATGGCTTAGTCAAAGACAATCAATATGAATGTTTCCTAAAAGAAGATGCTCGCCTGCCCATGATGTACATGGATGATGCTATTCGAGGCACACTGGCATTGATGGAAGCTCCCGCGGAAAAAATCACGATTCGTACTAGTTATAACTTTGCCGCCATCAGCTTTACACCAGCAGAACTTTATCAGGAAATTCTCAAATTTGCTCCTGATTTCAAAGTTGAGTTCAAACCAGACAGTCGCCAAAAAATTGCTGAGGGCTGGCCACAAACCATTGATGACTCAGCCGCTCGTCAGGATTGGAACTGGAAGCCAGAATTCGATCTTGCCAAAATGACGCAAGCTTTATACGAGGGCGTGAAACAAAAAATCGAAGAAAAATAGATTTTGGTTGGAGCTAAATTTAAATTGTTAATTAATTAGCCAAATTCAGCGCGACTCAAGAAAAAAGCTTGTATAATACCCCTATCCGAAAGGAGGTGTCGCATAGTGGTCAATTGCACACGCTTGGAAAGCGTGAGCCTCACGGCTTCGCAGGTTCAAATCCTGTCACCTCCGCCCATTACAAAAATAAATCCTAAAGATTAATAATCAGCTAACTATAAAGCAGTTTTTTAATTTCCTCTAAATTGTCCTGAACAATTTTTTCGCCACTGACTAAAACATTCTTTTTATTAGCAAAACCAATAAAGGGATTGGAATAATCACCATTTTCGTCAATGTCTGGCCTGAGAACTAAATCTGCTGATGCTTGCGTGTATTTTGCTAGATGATGCAACATAATTTGATAAGTTTTGAAAGCGGCTTTAAAAGCAGAGATTTGTTGATCAGCCATAGGAAAATGATTCTTTTGTAAATTGACGGCAATTACTACTTCCGCCCCCATCTGCCTGACTGTTTTAACTGGAACTGGCACCGCAGTAGCCCCATCAACAAGCCGCATCTTCCCCCATTTGACTGGTTGCAAAAAAAATGGAACGGCGGTGCTGGCACGAATCGCCTCACCCAAGTCTCCTTTAGTTAATTCAATAACTTTGCTAGTCAAAAGATCAGTCGCCATAGCGCAAAAAGGAATGGTGCAATCTTCAATTTGTTGATAATGAAGATATTGTTCAAAGATTTTCTTGATTTTATTACCTTTAAAAAGACCCCATTTAGGACGTGGATCAGAAAAAGCATAAAGCAAACGCCGATAATTCATATTCTCACGAAAGATGTTTTCCACAGCTTCAATGTCGCCAAGAGCAGCATACATACCTCCCACCAATGCCCCGGCGCTACTACCAGCAATATAGTCAACCTTGATGCCGGCTTTATTAAGTTCTTTGATGACCCCTACGTGCGCTAAAGCGCGCCAGCCGCCACTGCCGAGTGCTAAACCTAGTTTGCGTTGATGAGGGTGATCTATTTTTTTCATAATTAAACAATGATTGAATCCTTATCCAGATTCTAACAAATAAAGTGTCATCTGTACGTTAACCTTAAAAACTCAATTTATTTTAAGAAGTTAGGTATAATATAAGCCTTATGAAACCAAAACGTATTCTTCTCACAGGTGATGATGGCTATAATTCTATCGGCATTCGATTATTGATCGCCGCGCTCAAAGACAAACATGAATTGTATATCGCGGCTACCAAGCATCAACAATCCGGAATCGGAGGCAAGCTCTCTCTTAGTACTGGTGGTAATTGGGATGAAACGGAAGTCGATGGAGTGCCTGGTATTTGGGTGGAAGGTTCTCCAGCCGACGCCGTAGAATGTGCGCAAATTTATTATAAAGAACCATTTGATTTAATTCTTGCTGGCATTAATTTGGGTATCAATGTAGGAGCATCCATTGTTTCCTCTGGCACTTATGGCGGTTTGATGAGGGGCATGGGAAGACAACTAGCTCCCAAAGGTATTGTTTTGAGTTGGAATGTGTCTGGAGAGTTCGTGCTGAAAAAGCATGATGAAAATGAAAGTTTGGAACCTTATCAAGCTTATTTCGGTAAGATTCTAATTCCATTGTTTGACAAAATCTTTGCTGAAAAAATGTGGGGTGTTGACATTCTTAATATCAATTTTCCAGCTGAACCAACGAATAAAGTTCGATTCACTAAAATGGATAAAAACATCAATAAAATATTCACTGGAATAGATTTGGATTATGAAACAAAACGATTCTCTTATGAGAGCAGTCGTTTTAATATCCAAGAAGACAATTTGCGCTACGACGTAGGTGCTATCAATCAAGGCTATATTTCTATTACTCCTTGCGCTTTCGAAGTAACTCATTTCACTACTCTGCAAAAACTAGCAAAAACCGAGCTGGAACTCTGAGTTGAGGTTTGCTCGCCCCCCTTCGATTTAGCTCCCTCAATCAATTAAAAAATCATTGTCAGGTTCTTGTCAGATTTTACTGAGAAAATAACCAAATGAGTAAATCCCAACCAAAATGGCAGTGGGTGACTCGCCTATTAATTGGCTTTTGCTTCTGGTGGTGGGTGAGTGGCGCTACTGTTCAAGCTCAATCATCCCAAATTGTGATCAATGAAGTTTATCCCAACCCCGAAGCTGATGAGGAAGAATGGGTAGAGCTTTATAATCCTAGCGAAGAAACTTTCAACTTAGCCAATTGGGAGTTGTGGGATGAGCTTTCCATACCTAGTAAAATTTATGCATTTACGAGCGAAGATGAATTAGAAAGCCAAGCTTTTTTAGTAATTCCTTTGCACAACAAGCTCAATAATAGTGGAGACGCTGTCGTGTTAAAAGATGCTACCGGTCAGGAAATTGATCGCTTAACATATCCTAGTTCTACTAAGGGAACAAGTTGGGCAAAAAATCCAAATGATTTGGCAGAGGTTTGGGAAACTATTCCAACTAAAGGAGAAATTAATTCTCAGCCACCACCAACTCCCACTCCTACGGCTTCAGCAATCGATACCAACTCAAGTTCAAACCCCAACCAAGATCAATCCTGCCCAGCGGCAGCCAATGAATCGTGCGAGTCCATTATCCCAACTGCCAATTTAAGCCCTCCATCTCCTGCCGTTCTTGGAGCAACTAGCGATTTTGTTTATCCTTTGACTGTTCTCAGTCCCAAATTGGGTTATGACAAACCCGAAGCTTCTCAAGATAACTTGGCTTTTCTTGAACCACCAGCGCTCGAGAAAGGAGCGATCAGTGTTATAATGGGGAGTTTATTCCTGCTCATTCCAGGCTGGATCTATGTTAAAAATCGTCAAAAAAACTTTTAGCGTCATTCTGGCTTTTCTACCACCTGTTATTTGGGCTATTTTCATCTATTACCTATCCGCTCAACAAGTTCTCCCCAGCTTGTATTTGAGTACTTGGGATTTTCTTTTCAAAAAATCTGCTCATATTTTTGTTTATGGTGTTTTATATTTGCTTTTATTTCGCAGTTTCAGTCAAACAACCGAATTAAAAAACCACGCTAAATGGCTTTTACCGTTAGTTTTTGCTCTTGCTTATGCAACTTTCGATGAACTTCATCAAACTACCGTACCGGGACGTACCGGAACTCTCAGAGACATTGGTTTCGACTTGCTGGGTTGCAACTTGGTTCTGATGAGAAAATTTGGATACATCTGACTTCTTAGCCCCAATTACCGCTTGACTCTCAATGACAATCTACTACACTAAATTTATATTTACCCATTAAAAAAAGGAGCCTATGACAAAATCACAACTTATTACTATCGTTGCCAAAAAATCTCACCTAACTAAAAAAGCAGCTACTGAAGCAGTGGAGACTGTTTTTGAAGAAATCACTAGAGTGTTAACCAAGAAAAAAGGTGAAAAAGTGGTTGTTTCTGGCTTTGGCACTTTTTACGTAGGCAAAGTTAAAGATAAACATGTTGAGCCTTTTGGTAAAAAAGATCAACGAACTCTGGTTAAAGGCCATGGAGTAGTAAACTTCAGAGCCGGCAAGCCACTGCGACGTGAAGTTTGGTAAGAGAAATCTTACAAAAAAATTCCGAGAAAATTGAGAAAAATTTTAATAGCCTAAAAGTTTTAACGCTTGGGAGATTGTCGTTTACGACGAGCTTTGCCACCCATGCCGATTTTACGAGTCTCTTTCATGCGATCGTCACGAGTTAGTAACCCGGCTTCTTTCAAGAAAATTCTAAACTCTGGGTTCTTGGCCACCAATGCTCTGGAAAGACCATGAAGCAGGGCGCCCAGTTGAGAGCGAATTCCAGAACCAGAAACACGAGCCGTCACGGCAAACTTGCCTTTAGTTCCAGTTAATTCAAATGGTTTGTTATATAAAATCACCGCATTTGGAATGCTGTGAAAATATTTGCTAACCAAAAGATCATTGACTACAAAATCTCCATCTCCCTCATAGATTCTCACTCTGGCAGTCGCCACTTTGCGTCGGCCAACACCTTCTGTGTATTTCACTTTAGGAATCTTAAACTCAACTACTTTTTGTTCAGGTGCATTTTTGGCCGCCACAGCTAATTTTGTAGGCTGTTTTTTAACTACTCGCTTAATGGACTGCTGGTGTTTCTTGCGCATTTTCATTGCCATATTATTTGCCTCCTAACTGGCTTTCGTGTTTGTGTTCTTTTCCTGGATAAATCTTCAAACGAGCTAATCTGTCTCCCTGCAATCTATTTTTGGGTAACATGTTTTTGACTGCCTGTAAAATTACTCTTTCTGGATGCTTATTGATCATTTCTTGAAAACTGCGCTCTTTAACTCCGCCAGGGAAACCAGTGTGCCAAACATAGGTTTTCTTTTCTTCTTTCCCACGACTGAGAGCCACTTTTCTGGCATTAATCACCACCACAAAATCACCAGCATCGATATGAGGTGTATAGGTGGGTTTATCTTTACCAATCAGTTTTTTGGCAATCTCAGTTGATATTCTACCCAAAATTTTTCCCTCAACATCAACCACGTGCCATTTTCTACTGACATCTTCTTTGCGTTGCATAAAAGTTTTTTGTAATTTTTTCATGATTTATTTGCTTTTCTTGGCAGTTTTGATGGATTTTTTAGCACTGGGTTTTTTAGCTGAAACCTTTTTAGCTGGAGCTTTTTTAGTTGGAACTTTTTTGGCCGATACTGCTTTTTTGACAACAGCTTTTTTACTCTTAGCTGGTCGCTTGGCGTGATCAAGCCCACTTTTGAGTGTGCCGATTTTTTCCACTTGCTCAACTAAGCTAAGTTTAACCAATTCAGTATTATCTCCGCGTCGTTTGCCCAATTTGACAATGCGACTGAAGCCAGAAACTCTCTTGCCCATAGCTGGAGCAATTTTATCCACCAGAGTATTAACCACTTCGCGTGTGCCGAAGAACGTATGTAGCTGGCGTTTGGTCGCCACTGTATTTTTTTGAGCTTTACCAATCAATTTATCAGCCCAACGCTTGGTTTCTTTGGCCTTCGCCTCAGTAGTAACAATTTCGCCATGCTCCACTAACGAGCGCACTAAATTTCGCACCAACATTTTGCGGTGGTTAGTATCTCGGTTAAATTGTTTGGTTTTAACTCTGTGTCGCATGGCTTACCTTATTTTACTAGTTAGTCTTCTAGACCAACTCCCTTCTTTTTTAAGGCTTCATCAATCAAATCTACACTCTTGCCACCTAGGTTTTTCACTTTAGAAACGGTCTCTTTGGGAGCACTCACTAGATCGCCCACAGTTTTATAACCACCTTTACGCAAAGCGTTGGCGATTCTGGTAGGTAGATCAAGTTCTTCCACTGTTAAACGCAGGGTTTCTGCTTCCTCAGGTGAAAGTTGAGTTTCTTCTTCCTCATTCTCAATAATTACTGGGTCGAATATTTGGGTAAATTGTTTAGCCAAAATTCGAGCAGCTTGATTGACTGCATCTAAGGGAGAAATTGTGCCATCAGTTTGCACTTCTAACACAATCCTGTCGAAGTCAGTGCGACGACCTACCCGAGTAGCTTCCACTTTGTAAGAAACTTTCTCTACTGGTGAAAATAGTGCATCCACAGCAATCTGTCCTATTACTTCGGTTTCCATGTCAGCTACCATTTTATAACCGGTATCTGTTTCCACAGTCATCTCTACTTCTAGTTTTTTACCCTTGGCCAGAGTGGCTAATGGTTGATTCGTGTTTACTATCTCAAAACCAGCCTCTGCTTTAATATCGGCGGCCGTAACTGTTGCTGGACCCTGAACATTTAAGCGCAAAATTCCAATGCCATCATGGTCTGCTTTCACTCGTACTTGTTTGATATTGAGAATCAATTCCACGATGTCTTCACTCAGACCCTCTAGCGTGGTGAATTGATGATCTATACCATTGATCGCCACCGAAGTAATGGCTGATCCTGGAAGAGAGGTCAATAATACTCGGCGCAAAGCATTGCCCAAGGTATGACCGTAGCCCTGTTCCAAAGGCTCAATTGCTAAACGAGCCTGAGAAGCAGTTGCTTCTATTTCTGAAACCGTAAAAGACGGATTCATGTATGGATATTTTTTGAGATCAAGTTTCATATGTGCTCCTTTTGTTTCTCCTCCCCTGTTTTAACAAGGAATCTGTGTCGAGAATTGGTGATCTTTATACTTTTTACTACTTTTTAAATTACTTTATACTTTTAAGTTTTTTATCTGCTATAGAACTCAACGATTAACTGCTCATCAATGGTTTCCGTCACGTCATCTCTCTCTGGAAATCTCTGTACTTTGGCTATGATAGCCTTACGCTCTAACCAACCAGGAATAATTGGAGCCTCTACCTTTAAAAGTTCGGCTACGACTGGAATTTTGGCTGCCTTATCTTTAAGTCTGATTACATCATTCACTTTGACTGAGTAAGATGGCACATTCATGCGCCGATCATTAACTAGCACCTGATCATGACTTACCATTTGTCTAGCGGCCGCTCTGGTTGGAGCCCAGCCCAAACGATAAACTGTGTTATCTAGTCGACGCTCCAGTAAGCTTAAAAGGGCCGCTCCGGTAGCCAATGGGTCTTTGCCTGCTTGGCTATACAAACGGTGTAATTGTCTCTCCAAAACTCCATAGATATACTTCACTTTTTGTTTCTCGCGAAGCTGAATACCATAATCAGACACCTTGCGACGTCTAATACCATGCTGACCAGGACGAATGTGAATTCTTCGGGCCACCTTCAGAGCATTGGTCTTTAAGCCCAAATCTTCTCCGATTTGTCGTTGTAGTCGTTGTTTTGGTCCAATATTTCTTGCCATTATTTTTTCTTTTTAAATTTTATTAGCGATTATGTTTAGCTTTTCTAGGCCGAGTACCGTTGTGAGGCATCGGGGTAACGTCAGCAATCATATTAACTTTGATATTCTGAGCTCTAACTACTCTCAAAGCCACATCTCTGCCAGGTCCTGGTCCCTTTAAATAAATATCCATTTCATTCATTCCAAAGGTCTTGGCTTTATTGACGGCATTTTCTACAGTAATGGTAGCCGCGTAAGGAGTAGATTTTCTAGAACCGGTAAAACCGGCCGCTCCAGTTGATGCCCAACAAACTAAATTACCTTTATCGTCAGTAATACTAACCAAAGTGTTATTGAAAGTTGCACTGACATACATTCTGCCCACGGGAATGGTGCGTTGAATTTTTGTTCTGGTAGTGTTACTTGCTTGTGCCATAATTTTTTAAGTTTTTTATATGATTTTTTGTTTTATTTAGCTTCTGTTTTAGCTGATTCTTCTTTGGAGATCGAGCCAACGGTTTTTCTACCTCCACCGCGCACAGTTCTAGAATTTACTCTAGTGCGCTGGCCACGAGCTGGCAAACCCATGCTGTGACGCAAACCTCGATAGGTTTTAGTTCTTTTTAAATGAGCAATATTATCAATAACTATTCGACGTAAATCTCCCTCCACGGGATAAGCTTCCAGCAAACGCTGAATTTTATTTACTTCATCTGGAGTTAAGTCGCGAGCACGTTTTTCTGGATCAATCTTGGCTTGCTTTACAATTTCATTAGCTCTAGTCAAACCCACTCCAAAAACTGAACGCAAGGCGAAAGCTACTTTTTTTTGTTCTGGTATGTCAATTCCGGCAATCCGCGGCATATTTTATCCTTGAACTTGTTTATGTTTTTTATTTGCACAAATAATGCGTAATTTCCCTTTACGTCTGACAAATTTGCACTGGTTACACATCTTCTTCAGCGAAGTTCTTACTTTCATTTTTTTCCAATCAGGTATTTTTAAACCTCTGTCTGTACTGATCTTGTATTGATTCGGTACGTAATTTTACACTTTGTTAAATCGTATTTAGACACATAACCTTTAATGACATCTCCGGGCATCACCCTAATTCTATAAAGACGCATTTTACCAGCTAATGTCCCCAATAGCACCTTACCAATCATTGGTTCTAGAGCTGACTCAGTAATTCGCACCCTAAACATTGTGTTAGGCAGACATTCCTCGACTTCCCCGGCAATATCCAGGCGATCGGTTTTTTCTGCTCTTTCAGGTGCACTATCCTGTCGTCTTACCTTGGCCGCTCGTTTATGATCTTGTACTTTTCCCATAACTTATCAAATATAGAGGGGAATTATACCAGATATGATCAAATTTGCCCACCAGCTAAGATTGTTTGTTATTTTGATTTTGCTTTTTCTTTACAGCACTTATAATTTCTGCAAAAACCTCCTCAATGGATTGTTCGCCATCAACTTTGATTAGCTTGCCAACCTCATCATAGTAATTCAAAACATCAGAGGTTAGCTCATGAAACAGGGCAATTCGTTTGCGAATAGCCATCAGGGTTTCGTCTTCTCGATCAGAAATACGACCTGAAATTCTCCAAAGAGCTTCTTTATCAGAAACATCAATTAAAAATACCAAGTCAATTACTCCATTTAAGACATCTGCCTGAGCTTTAGTACGAGGAAAACCGTCTAAAATATAACCATTTTGATATTCTGGTTTAGCTAGGTATTCTGTGACAACTTCAACGGCTGTGTCATCAGGCACCAATGCTCCTGAATTCAGGGTTTCTTTGAGCCAACGGCCCAATTTGGTTTTTTCTTTAGTCATTTCTCGAAAAATATGTCCAGAAGAAAGGTAAGGAATGCCCAAGGCCTCAGACATCAGATTGCCTTGAGTGGATTTGCCTGCTCCTTGGATGCCAACTAAAATTATTTTCATGATAGTTCCTCTCTTATTTATATTTATTGATATTTATCGTAGTCTTGACCTACGAGCATACTTTCTATTTGTTTGTTCGTTTCCAAAATAACCGAGACCACAATCAAAATGCTAGTTCCTCCAATAGCCAACGAGCTAATACCCGTCAAAATTTGAGCAATGGAAGGCAAAATAGCTAAAACACTCAAGAAAATAGCCCCTACCAGGGTAATACGCACTACTACGTATTCCAAAAACTTTTTGGTAGAGCCACCCGGTCTGAT
>JBDRPH010000085.1:0-2240 GCA_043827245.1 Minisyncoccota bacterium
CAATACTATTAAGGGCAAATTGGCTAATCTAGCCTGGCCGCGAGCAGAAAAGTCTTGTTTTTGTGTTCTCCCTTGCTGAGAAACAACCACTCCATTGCGGAAAAAATCTCCGGCAAGATCAATCGAGACATCAAAGAAACCACCGGGGTTGTTGCGCACATCCAGCACTATTCCAACTATATTATTTTGCTCTGTCAAAATCTGAGCGACCGCTTCGTTCCACTCACTTTCGGTACGCTCTCCAAATTTCATTAATTTCAGATGAGCCACTCGTTTGCCAGCAGCTTCTACAAATTTCAACTCGACTGATTTGACAATAATTTCATCTCTAATAATATCCACTATAAAAGGATCTTGATCGCTGTCTGGGCGGAAAAGCGTCAGACTAACCACTTCTCCTTTCCCTCCACGAATCTTACTAACTGCTTCATCCAAAGACCAATTAGTAGTATCTTCATCTAAATTCTTTAATTCGTCTTTGACATGTAAAATCAGGTCACCCGCCTGCACTCCCGCTTTTTCAGCTGGACTGCCAGCTACTGGAGACACTACTGCCAGCGTGCCATCAAGATAACCCAGTTCTATTCCCACTCCATAAAAACGGCCAGCGAGATCTTCACCATTGCGTTGATTGTCTTCTGGAGGTAAATATGCTGTATAGGGATCCCCTAGCGAAGCAGTCATGCCAGTAATCGCACCATCCACCATTTTTTCGGCATCCAATTGTTCTGGATCTAAATAGTCACGCTCTAAATAATTCCAAACTTCCCAAAAAGTATCAAAGCTAATTTTTTTATCACTCGGTTGGGAATTACCAATCAACCGATCGGATTGCTTCAAGCCAACGGTCAAAGAAGAATGTACAAAAGGCAAGCGTTCTAGACCCAAGGGCAGTTTTCCCGTCTGGGCATAACGCACACCAAGAATTCCTCCCAACCAGATCAAGAGAATAGCGATAACTAATCGACCCAACTTTTTCGCTGGAAAACGTCGCTTAGGAATTTTTGTCTCTTTTGCCTCTGATACCGACTGATCAAATGATTCCGCCATAAGGTTTCATTGTAACTCATATCAGATATTGAGCAAACTGAAAGTTTTCATTTCACTGTTACACTTTTGGCTAAATTTCGGGGTTTATCCGGGTCATTCCCTTGAACAATACCCAAGAAATAGGACAATAATTGGAAGGGAATGATTTTGGTGACTGGATCCAGGTCTCCACCATCAACTACGGGAATATGAATATCAAAAAATTCATTGGGTGCGGTGGCAATACCAATTGTTTGCGCCCCTCGAGCCCTCACCTCAGCTAAAGCACTTAAGACATCAGCTTGATGTTGGTCGTTGCCAACAATACCGAAAACCGGTGTGCCAGGATCAATCAAGGCAATTACTCCGTGTTTGAGCTCGCCAGCGGAAAAACCTTCAAAATGTTTGTAAGTAATTTCCTTGACTTTCAGCGCCCCCTCTAGTGCCGTGTAAAAATGATGATCTTTGCCGATCACAAAAAAGTGTTCGTGTTTGGCTAGCTGGCGAGCCAGCTTTTTAAATTGAGCAAAAGTCTGTTTGGAAAAATATAGCTCTAATTGTTTGGCTAGCTTACCAATTTTGACTTGAGCCTGATCATGTTTGCCCGCTGCCGTCATAGCCAATAAATAACCCCAAGTAATTTGCGCCGTATAGGCCTTAGTAGAGGCCACACAAATCTCTGGACCAGAGCGTGACAGGTAGGCAAACTTGGAATTTCTACTCAAAGTCGAGCCAATCATGTTGACAATGCTGGCTATCGTTACTCCTTGCTCTTGTGCTTTGCTGACCGCCTCCAAAGTGTCTGCTGTTTCGCCACTTTGGCTGACTACTAATAACAAATCCTTGGCTGACATTAGTGGTAAGTAGCTGTCTATTTCGTAGGATCTCAATTCTTGAGCTGGCAAACCCGCTATTACCCGCAGATATCGAGCAATCTGCCCAGCCGCGAAAGCCGCTGTGCCAGCACCAACTGTATAAATAGTACGAGCCCTTTTTAACGCTCTAATCAATGGCAATAATTCCTGCTCAGAGTAACTAGAAGCTTCCTTGACTGTATATTGCTGTTCGACAATTTCTTTGAGCATAAAATGATCAAAACCGGCTCTGTCGATCTTTTGCTCTATGAGGTCAAGTTTGTGATGCTTTAAATTGAGTTGTTGGCCAGTTTTAACGTCAAAAAGATTTACTTTGTCATTGACCACCACCATTTG
>JBDRPH010000086.1:0-9454 GCA_043827245.1 Minisyncoccota bacterium
ACTTAAACCCCTTGATTTTTGAGCCGCTGTAACAGCCTAAAAACGGCTTTTTTTATTAAAAACGATCTGTCTATCATTGAATAAAATTAGATTGATATATCAATCTTTTATCCCAAAAATGTTCACAAGGTTTTGAGACCAAATTTCCAGCCTAAACTTTAATATTCAACATAAGATTAATCTAAATCCAACCCAGATCGATTCAGATCTAACTAGGAGAATCGATTCAAATGAAAACCAGATAAAACCTCAAGAAAATAGCCAAATCGCCACAAACCACAAATAATCAAGTAAAAAGAGGAGTAACAAAAAACAAATCCAGGCTAAAAGAGAGAAAGACCAAGATTTTGATCGAGAAAAGCAAAGAAGTGAAATCGAGCCTTTCCAGCTTTAGCCTGACATTACGTCGTAAAAGTTATATTGTGCGACGTAGTTAATTAGAGCAATTGGGATACAAACTAAAAGGGGGTGAGAGTACCCCGCCACTCTCTTCCGTATAAAAATATTTGTTTTAAATTATTTTCCTTTAATGCGCTACTCTCATACCAGATGGCGATCTTTGCAAACCAGCCAAAAACGGCCATTCGGGTTTTTTCTGCTCCTTCTCTCCAGCCGGCTTGGGGCTTATTCAGGCATTTCCAGGCTTAGAACCTGGGCAAATCATTCTCTTCCAGGCTAGGGTCATTAATTTATTCTTGCAAATAGCAGGTATATGCAACCGAGAAACTGTATAGAACTATATCATTTAGCCTGGTACGCTGCAGTAACGATCCTATAACATTTTCACGAGAAATCCTATAATTTATTAGAGTTTTCCACAGTGTATCAAACTATATCATTATCCTCTTCCCTATCTGGTCTTGCCCCCATTTTTTTCCGCTACCACTTCCCTATTTTTAACATTAATTTAATCTTTAAACCTTCAATTTCATTTATTTTATTTTTCCCTTAACTGGCTAACTTGATTAGACTTAGCTTAACCAGCTACTAAAAAACCAAGCCTGTTTCGCCTGGTTTCCTCTAGTCTCCTCTACTCTTGGGGTTTCTTAGCCTGGTATCCAGGCTAAGAAAACTATGTTGGCAATCGATAAGAATACAATCTCACTGGAATTCCCCTTTTTTCGGCTCTTTCGATAATATCTTGAGTTCCAGCACTCTCATTTACTTGAAAAGCCATTAATTCGTCAGAGAAATTAATTATTTGAGCGTTTCTTTGATAATACGTTTCTTGATTAACTTTAGTATTTAGCTGATTCTCAATCAACGCTTCGGGATTTGTTTTTTTTAAGTTTGATAGCAATTCAATTAGGTCTTCAGCCTGATTGATAGTAATTACGCCTTCTTGGGCTCTTTGACGATAATGAGCCGCATATTTCTCAAGTGTAACGGGTAAAAAAACCCTAATCTTCCGAGCAGTTGGATCCAAAGTCAAAGCCTCATCCAAAGCAAATGAGTCCACATTAAGAGCGCCTCCAGTCACCAGACCGTCCCCTCGATTAATAATTTCTATAACTATTCGACGAACATCGCTCTTAATTTTTGAATTTGTGATTCTCCAACTTCCAGATATTCCAATCCATTTCATATTACTTCCACGGAAACAAAATCAGGAAAATTATCCCTAAAAAGATGGCTACTAATGAGTATTCGTTCGCCGTATTTTGAAATAATCTTTCTCTGATTTGACTCTGCAAAACTCCCAAACCGATATATAAAAAACCCATGACAAACAAGGCTACGTGCCAGGCCGGCAGAGGCAATAAAGAAAACAAAATTACTAGCTCAATTAAAATCAGCGTCAGTAGAAAAGAAAAGTTCCAAATCGTACGACTAATCAATGGCTCTAATTTGATGGACCAAAGACCCATTAGAATTAAGGGGAAATGTATTAAACCTACCAGAATTCCGTTGGCATAAAAAGGCAGTTTTAAAGAGAAGATGGCATTGGTGAACAGCATAGAGGTAAAGAGGGTGAAAAACAGGCCTACAGCATGGGCGGCATACAACAACTGGATGGTACGACCCTTGGCAACCGAAAAAATATTACTAGTGAGAAACAAACCGTACATGCCGCCGCCAAATAAAACTAAAATTAACACTCTGGTAAGAAAGGCACTGGGTAGTAAAAAATAAAATAAAGCAACTGAGCCGGCATACAAAGTAGGAAAGGGCAAAATAGTTAACCACTCGTGACCCTGCAGGTCATCAGATAAAGCCCAAGCTGAAACAAGATAGGTGACTGCCATAAAAGCGGCAAAGGCCCAATATCGCCACTCCACTCCAAAATATTGGACTAACAATAATCCTAAACTCAACAAGGCGGCGGCGGCAACAAATTTTTCTCTTCGACGCATAAAAATTTTCTTAACAATCTTAACAATTTGTTTTAATTATACGGATTTTTTCCGAGTAGTCCTCTACTCTTTTTCCGACCACTCTCCAGAACAAAAAACCTCCTCAACATCATCATTTTCTCTCAGTTCATTCATTAAATTTTGCAAAGTTTTCTGCTGGGCTGGATCGGCTACCGTCAGAGGCAGGGTGCAGATATAACCCCCCTCTGGATTTCTGGTAAACATATAGGCAACTGAGCCTGGAGAGCCTACTGAACCCTGGAATTTATTGAAAATATTTTTAACTTCTGAAGTAGTACGATTGGCGTTGTCGGTTACCACTACCACTAAAAAACCGATCCCACCTGCGCCAAAACCTTCATAGACGATTTCTCGCACTTCTCCACCCGTGCCCTTACCCAGACCAGCATTAATGGCTCGAGTAATTTTATCTTTGGGCAAGTTTTCTATGCGAGCCTTTTCTAAAACAGCACGCAAAGCCGCGTTGAGTTGAGGATCTCCTGAGCCCCCCTCTTTAGTAGCTACCCTGATTTGGCGTGATAGCTGACCAAAAACTTTGCCTTTAACAGCATCAGTGGCAGCTTTCTTGTGTTTAATCGTGCTCCATTTACTGTGACCAGACATAGGTATTCCTTTCTTTAGCCTTTAGGGCGATTGTAGGTGACTAGCCTCCGGTTGACAATATAGGGCTGTACCAGTATTCTTGCACGCGAGGTTTTAAGAGAAATTTAAGAGAAAATTAATTCATGAAAAAATACGCCACACTCGTTCAAGAAGCCATCACCGCCGCCAAAACCCAGACCTGGGAAGACGCGGTAAAGATCAATGAACAAATCCTGGAACGCTCAAGCAATGATCTGGGAGCACTCAATCGTTTGGGACTGGCCTACATTCAGCTGGGCAAACCTGTTAAAGCTCGCCAAGCTTTCAAAAGTGTTTTGGAAAAAGACAAATCCAATCTCATTGCAAAAAAACATTTACAAAACCTGAAGAACAAAAACGGTACCGCCGCCCCTATTTCCAATACTTATTTTATTGAAGAACCAGGAAAAACCAAAATCACCGAGCTACATCGCTTGGCTCCTAAAAATACTCTCATTACATTGCGTGTAGGCGAACTTTGTAAACTAGTAAGTAAGAAAAATAAATACTTATCAGTTGAAACTGAAAAGGGTAAATATATTGGTTCTCTACCAGATGACCTTTCTTATCGACTCCACAAGTTGATTAAACGAGGCAATGAATATCAATGCCTAGTTCACTCATTTTCTGAAAATAATTGCTGTGTGCATTTGAGAGAGACAAAGATTTCAGTCAAAAACAAACACCTGCAGTCCTTTCCTGTAGGAAAATTAAACAATAAAATTATTTCCAACTTGAGTGCTGATGAGGAATTTCTGATTGAGGATGATATTCCGGTGGAAACTGGTGAGCATGAAAGCGACCGCAATGAAGAATTTGAAGATGCTCTGGAAAAAATTAATAAAGGTGAGGATTATTAGACACTCAGCCACTAAATACTCAAGCAGTCATCATTCACCTGACTCATTTGCAAAAATTTTACCAAACAAGATCAGTTCCTAATTTCACTACTAAATCAGCTCGATAATGAGAAGTTTCTTGAGAATTTTGTTGTTGAACTACCTTACCAGGAACTAATTTTAAGATTTTATCAAACACTTGCTGACAGTCGTCTGATAAATCTTCTTCTGAAATTACGGTAGTTGTTTCAATCAAGGTATCATCGCTAGTGGTTCTCACTACTCTAAAATTGTGATTTTCTAGTAGATTTTCAATTCTGCCAGCCAAACCATTCAAAGAAGTGGTATTAACTAAAGCAACAGTACACAACAATTCTGAGCTGCTGACTTTCGAATTTGGCAAGGTAGAAATAGGCAATTTTGTTAAAGGTTCATGAATAATAATTTCTGAGCGTCGATCTAATACTAGACCCAACCAACTCAATTTATGTTTCAGAGGAATATGCAAGTTTTGCCAAAAATTTTGCAGAAAAAAAGTTTTTAAACGAGCTGATTTATCCAACTGCAAGTGATCAGTATTAATCGGCCACAACTCATCTAATAAAATCCCGGTAGAAAGACTTAGTGTAGAGCGAATAAAAGAAATATTCTGACCTTCTAGCTTCAGCAAAGGATACACTGCCTGGAAACGATAATTGCCGTATCCTCCCAATACTTCCATGGGTAATTCCGAGGGAATAGGATAAACATCCACTTGTGAAACAGTGAAGTCGAACTTGATTAAAAAAGCACCAGTTTGTTCAACCTGCTCAGTAACAAATAAAACTGTTTCAGAAGTTTGACCAGTAAAAATATCTGCCCAAGGCAAAGAACTAAAAATCAAGATTACCAAAAAAACTACTAGTATTACCAAACTCAAACCCATTATTTTTCGAACTGATCGACTGACAGAAACATTATTCTTGCTATTACTAGCTTTAGAACGAAGTTTTTGTCGCTTGGGTTTTGAACCAACGAAATCTTTCACTAGTGCATTATGCAGAAAAATAAGGGTAAGTGTAAAGCAGAGCTCTGTCTAATCGTTGCTCTCACTGCCCACTGCGAAACGAACAAATCGACTAACTTCAATCTTCTCGCCAACTTTACCGCTCAGAGACTTAACTAATTTGCCAATAGTTTGACTGGCGTCACGAATAAATTCTTGATCTAAAAGTTCTTTTACATCAGTAGGATTCATGGCAGAGACTTGCATGGCAATTTCTCGCCCCAAATTTTTAAATTCTTCATTTTGGGCCACGAAGTCTGTTTCGCAAACCAACTCAACAAGACTAGCTACCTGGCCATTATTGTGAACATAGTTAGCTATGAAGCCGGCTTTTGTTTCTCGATCAAGATTTTTTTCTGCTCTAGCTAGGCCTTTTTTCTCTACCAATTGCTTGGCTTTGACAAAATCGCCCTGAGCTTCTTCCAAAGCTTTCTTGGCATCCATCACTCGAGCACCTGTTTCTGCTCGCAATTTTTTTAAATCATCCATGGAAAATGACATACTAACTCCTATTTTACTATTTACTGGTTTTGGCAGCTTTTCTTCCTTCAGCATAAGCAGTTGTTAGCTGTTTGAGTACCAGCAAAATACTGCTGACTGCGTCATCATTGCCGGGAATAGGCAAATCTATTTCGTCTGGATTGGTGTTGGAATCAATCAAAGCAACCACTGGCACGCCAACTTTTTGTGCCTCAGCTACTGCGATTCTTTCTCTCTTGGGATCAATTACTATCAAACAATCTGGTGTGCCTTTAAGACCCTTCACTCCCTCGAAAAAACGAGCTAGTCTCCCCTGCTCTTTTTCCAGTTGAACACGTTCGAATTTGGTATAGCCATCAAATTTTCCAGCCTCCAAACCCTCGTCTATTTCATTCATGCGTCGTACTGATTTGCTAATCTGATCCCAATTGGTAAGCAGTCCCCCCATCCAACGTTGAGCAATGAAAAAAGCGCCTGCTTGCTGGGCGGTTTCTCGCACTGTTTCGCGAATCTGGCGTTTGGTGCCAACAAAAATTACTTTTTTGCCATTTTTACCCAAGTCAAAAAGATAATTGTAAGCTTTGGTAAGTTGTTCGGCTGTTTTAGCCAAATCAAAAATATGCATGCCATCTTTTTCGGTGTAAATAAATTCACTCATTTTGGGATGCCATTTGGCACTAGCGTGACCAAAATGCATACCAGCCTCGAGTAATTCTCGAAGATCGTACTCAGGTGCTTGTTGTGGAAGCTTGCTTAAATCAATCATTTTTTTGTCCTTATTTTCTTGCCTCTTAGCAAGATCGCTTTATTCACCACATTGCAGGACGCTTAAAGTGAATCAGCGTAAGTAATTAATAATAACGGGATTATACTTGATAGTCTGGATTTTGGCAAAACGGAAGTTGGTTCTTATAAAAACGTAATAAGTGAAAGGTAGGCTGATTGCATTATTTTTGCTTTATTAGAATCAGTAATACTAATCCTACTTCCATTTCGTTGATCTGAACCGATGGGCTTGTTGAACGTTAGAGTCCAAGAGGTTTTATTTTCATCAGTAATCAATTCTAAACTACCACCATATCTTTCAACCAAAGTTTGAATTAGTTCAAAATTAGAATCGGGACCAGCTTGTCGTAATTTTTGTTTTAACAATTCACCAGGATCAACAACACGCTCTTCAGTTGGTCGTGAATGAAAAAAACTACCGCCGGTCGATAAGACTTCTGCTATATTCATAGGTCTGGAATAGCGGGTATTATAACATATCTAGTAACTCGATGGTATTTTCCAATAAACAGATCACTGTCATGGGGCCTACTCCACCCGGCACTGGAGTAACGGCACTGGATTTATCCAGAACGCTAGCTAGGTCTACATCACCTTGTGGTTCACCCACATCAATGATGACCGCGCCAGTTTTAATCAGCTCATCAGTTACAAGTTTTCTTCGGCCAGTAGCACTGATAATTAGGTCAGCATCTTTTAGAAAAACTTTTTGTTCGATTCTTTTACTTAATTCCTGTGAACCAATCATTTCTACTGATAATTTTTTTGATTTCAGTAGAGCAAATAATGGTTGACTCAAAAGATCTGACTTACCTAAAATGACGGTTTTGAATTGTTGATTTTGCAGGTGAGTAAATAAATCAGTAGTTGAAAAAGCTTCTTTGGCAAGTTCGATAACAGCCCGACAAGTAGCCGGCAAAACTTTTCCCTTTGTTTGCCAATCACCAGTTTGAATAGCGGTTAGCGTTGAAGGGTGCAAACCGTCAACATCTTTAGTGGGATTGATAGCTGAGACTAATGCTGTCCACCAGGCAGAAAACTCTCGTTTTCCTTGTTCTAGTTCAAGCTTGCGAGTGGTAATCCATAAGTTTCTCCATGGCTTTTGAACAATGATGCCAGTGATTTGTGGATCGCGACCAAGCTCTTTGACTTTATCGACAATTTGCCTAACCGAGTCATTGATTGAATATGAAAAAACCTGATAATCAATTCCTAGACTCTCTGCCATTTCTCGTTTGAGATTGGTGTACAACACACTACCTGAATCTTCGACAAAAAGAATGGCCGCTACACTTGGTTTTTTGCCTTGTGCGAGTAATTCTTTAACTCGAGGAATAAGAGCCAGGCGATGCTGTTCGGCGAGTTGATAGCCATCAATAATTTTGGTATTCACCAGCTTATTCTACCAGGCTTTTGATGCGACGGATATTTTCTGCATCTGGACCTCCCCCATCAATGCCGGGCGCCTCGGTAATAATTGGCAGTTTGGCAATGCGTTGATCGCGTAAAAATTGTTTTAAATCTTTTTTGGGAATTTCGCCGTCACCGATATTGGCGTGCCTATCTCGACCGGAATTGAGCAAATCTTTACTGTCATTGACGTGAATGCAGTGAAGGGAACCGAAAAGTTTTAGCTTAGCAATAGCTGACAGAGCGCTATTTCCAGTTGCTCCGTCAAGAGAATAGCCAGCCGCAAAAGCATGACAGGTATCAAAGCACCAACCCAAACGAGGTGACTTAACTTCTTTCAGCAACCAAGCTATTTCCTCTAGTTGCCCACCTACTTTGCCGTTGTGGGCGGCGGCGTTTTCGATCAAAAGGTGGGAATTTTTGGGAGTGGCCGCTAGAATATCTTTAAGCTGTTGGGCGACTTGTTGGCGCGCCGCCGCGAATCCCCTGCCCTGATGACTACCCAAATGCACAATCACCCCAGCCCCGCCAATGTGCGCGTCAAATTGGAGATCATGTTTGAGTGCTGTAGCTGATTTTTCAACTAGTTCAGCCTTGTCTGAAGCCAAATTAATCAAGTAAAGCGCGTGAGTAAAAATTGGCGTAACGTCTAATTTTTCTTGAGCCAATTTAACGGCCTGAGCATCAATTTTATCAAGTGCTGTTCGTCGCCACATTCTGGGACTACCAGAGAAAACTTGCAAAGCGTTGGCCCCAATTTCATGCGCTCGCTCCACTGCTTTATCAACTCCACCAACAGTAGATAAATGAGCTCCAATTCTGCGAATTTTTGACATTTTCACTTTCAGTTTACTACCAACTAAACAACGGATATTTGCTGGCCATTTTTTCTACTTCCTGACGAATGGCTAATAAATTTTTGTTCTTCAATGCCCGAGCACGAAAATCCTTGATAAAGGCTCGTCGCTCTTGACGATCAACAGGCAAAACCTCGGTTTTGACTTCCTCTATCACTCGCACAATCCAATCAGCAATTTGTTCCATTTCTGCCTCTTTCATTCCTCGAGTAGTAACCATTGGTGTCCCCAAACGTACTCCTGATGGGTAAAACGGCGACACAGGTTCATGTGGCACAGTATTGCGGTTGGCATACATCCCCGCCACATCCATGGCAAAAGCCACCTGCAGACCCATACCGTCACTGTAATTGGTTAAATCGATCAACATTAAGTGAGTCTCCGTACCGTCACCCACCAGTTTGACACCCTTCTCTTGCAGTGCTTTAGCTAGAGAATCGGCATTTTTTCTAATCTGCTGGCCGTATTGCTTAAATTCTGGTTTCATCGCCTCTGCCGCGGCTACTGCAATGCCTGCCGTGGTTGCATTATGCGGTCCTCCCTGCAAAGCTGGAAAAACAGCCTGGTCAATTTTGCTAGCCAGTTTGGGATCTCTGTCCAAACCCCGCTGAGTAACCAAAATCATCGCTCCACGCGGACCACGGAAAGTTTTGTGAGTCGTGCTCATCACTACGTCAACGTGAGGCACTGGAGATGGATGCTCACCCGTCACCACCAGACCAGTTACATGAGAAATATCCGCCAACACCCAAGCTCCAACTTCATCAGCAATTTTCCGAAAACGCTCAAAGTCCATTACAAACGGATAGGCAGTGTTACCAATGATCATCAGTTTGGGTCGATGTTGCAGGGCCAACTCTCGCACTTGATCAAAATCAATGCGATCATGCTCATCCAAGCCATATTGAACCGATTTGAAGTATTTACCAGAAAAAGTGACTTTGGGATGGCCGTGAGTGAGGTGTCCTCCCCCAGACAGCGCTAGACCCATCATGGTATCCCCTGTTTCCAACAAAGCAAATTGCACCGCACTATTGGCCG